>DATICC010000510.1:0-2997 GCA_035457045.1 Woeseiaceae bacterium
TCGGCGATACGCGCATGCAACTCCTGGGCGTCGATGTGTTCGCGGAACAGGACATGCGCTCGTTCATTGACGAAGCCATGGACGACCCGGCGACAACAGGTCCCGATGCCGAGACGATCGTTCGCGGCTTCCTCACCGAGCCCGGCGCGGTCGCGATGTCGCGCGCAACCGCGACCCTGCTCGAACTCGAGCCGGGTGATCGCTTCGAGCTCGTCGTTGGCGGCCGATTGCATTCGGCCGTCCTGATCGGTGTCTTTGGCGATGCAGGTCCGGGCGGCCGCGACCGGCTGTTGATAGCGGACATTGCCACGGCACAAACCTGGCTCGATCAGCACGGCTTCATCTCACGCATCGATGTTCGAATCGACGACGGCGACGAGACGACGGCCACGCGGCTCGAATCGGCGTTGCCGGATGGCACGCGCTTGCTGACCGCGGCCGGCCGGACCCGGTCAATCGCGGATCTCAGCAACGCTTTCATGACCAATCTCACGGCGATGAGTTTGCTGGCGCTGCTGGTCGGAGTCTTTCTTATCTACAACAGCGTCAGTTTCTCCGTGCTGCAACGCCGCGGTTTGATCGGCATCCAGCGCGCGCTGGGTGTTACGCGCGGTGAACTGTACGTACTGGTCCTGGGCGAAGCAGCGCTGATCGGCCTCGTCGGCGCGTGCATCGGAGTACTGGCGGGGCTGTGGCTCGGCGAGCAGTTGCTCGCACTCGTCGCACGCTCGATCAACGACTTCTACTATCGCGTCAACGTGACCGGGGTCGTCGCCGAGCCGCTGTCGATCGCGAAAGGGATGGCCGCCGGGCTTGGCGCGGCCTTGCTGGCCGCCGCCGTTCCGGCATTGGAAGCAAGCTCTTACCAGCCGCGGCTGGCGATGATCCGGTCGACGCTGGAGCGGCGCGCGCGCAGCCTGCTACCGATCATGGTGCTCTCGGGTTGCGCCACGATTGTCACGGCTGCGGCGTTGCTGCTGCTGTCGGGGCGCAACCTCGTCGCGGGGCTCGCGGCCGTCTTCCTGCTCATCTTCGGATTCGCCCTGTGCATACCACCGCTCGTTCGCCTCGCTACCCGGGCAGTGGAGCCATTGGCAAGGCGCGCCGGCGGCACGCTCGCTGGCATGGCAGTTTCCGGTATTGCGGCGCACTTGAGTCGTACCGGCGTCGCGATCGTTGCGCTGGCAATCGCGGTGTCCGCAACCATCGGCGTCAGCGTCATGGTCGACAGCTTCCGCGAATCCGTCCGGCAGTGGCTGGACCAGACGCTGCAGGCGGACATTTACGCGGGCGTGGAACGCGGATCGCTCGATGCCGCGCTGCTGGCAGACATCGTCGCACTGCCGGGCGTCGAAGCCTGGAGCAGCAGTCGCCGGACCTTTCTCGAGGGCGAGGACGGTTTCACCCAGCTGGTCGCGATACAGATGGCGCCCGGTTCCTATGCCGGCACGGAGCTTCTCGATGGCGATGCGGCGGACGTGTGGCCGGCCTGGGAAAGCGGCGACGTCGTGCTGGTCTCGGAACCTTACGCGTACCGCCATGGCGTCGCGGCTGGCGACGTCATCGAGCTGCGCACGGCCAGCGGCCCGCGCGATTTCCGCATCGCCGCGACGTACCAGAGCTACGATATCAATGCGAGCGCGTTGCTGATCAGCCGTGAAACTTTCGACCGGCACTGGCACGATCGAGGCATCGATACGGTCGGCCTGTATCTTGCGGAGGGCGTGGACGGCCGGGAAGTCCTGCGGCGCATCGAAGCCATTAGTGCCGGTCGCCAGCAAATACGTGTCGAATCGAACCGTGGCATTCGCGACCTGTCGCTCGAGATCTTCGACCGCACGTTTATCGTCACCGACGTGCTGTACTGGCTGACGATCATCGTCGCACTTACCGGCATACTCGGTGCGATGCTGGCGATGCAGCTCGAACGCGCGCGCGAGTTTGCCGTGTTGCGGTCGCTGGGCGCGACGCCGGCACAGCTCGGCGGAATGCTCGCTTTCCAGTCCGGTGTGATCGGAATGCTAAGCGGCATCGCCGCCATTCCGCTCGGCCTGGTCATGGCGTACCTGCTCATAGAAGTCATCAACCGGCGTGCCTTCGGCTGGCAGATCGACATGACGTTCTCCGCCGGCGTTCTCCTGACTGCCGTGTTGTTTGCTACCGGCTCCGCGGTGCTCGCGGGCCTCTACCCGGCGTACCGCGCCGCGCGGGCGCAGCCGGCACTGGCGATGCGCGAGGAATAGACGTGAGGAGAATTGCCGTTGCAATACTTGCATCGTTTCTCTGCGCAGCGAGCACAGGCGATGACAGCGCCCAGCGCTCTCGCCTTGCCGAACTGCTCGGCAGTGATGATGACCGCGGTTTCGCGAAAGCAGTCGAGCCGCGAAGCTTTGCGTTTCCGCGGGATCATGGTCCGCACCCGGAGTACCGCAACGAGTGGTGGTACCTCACGGGCAACCTCGACGACGAGGGCGGGCGGCGCTTCGGATTCGAATTGACGTTCTTCCGTTTCGCGCTCACGCCGTCGACGCCGGACGCCGACTCCAACTGGCGCAGCAACCAGGTTTACATCGCGCACCTCGCCATCACCGATGCACGTGGCGAGGAGTTTCACGTTGCGCAGCGTATGTCGCGCGCGGCGCTGGGCCTTGCGGGTGCGCAAGCGGAACCATTTCGCGTGTGGATCGATGACTGGGAGATCGCGGCGGAAGAAAACGCAGATGAATGGCGGCTCGTGGCGGGCGAACGGGATTTCGAACTCGACCTGCACCTGGCTTCCGTTAAGCCACCCGCACTGAACGGCACCGACGGCTTGTCGCAGAAATCCGCCGAGCCTGGCAACGCGTCGTACTACTACTCGATCAGCCGCTGGCAAACCCGCGGTTCGCTGCGCATCGGATCGGCGCAGTTCCGGGTATCCGGCCTGTCCTGGCTGGATCGCGAATGGAGCAGCAGCGCTCTCGCCGCGAACCAGCAAGGGTGGGACTGGTTCGCGCT
>DATICC010000511.1:0-6859 GCA_035457045.1 Woeseiaceae bacterium
CAACTTGTGACGTTCGTAAGTCTCAAGCGTTCCGGCTTTCCGCTGAATCGCGACGTCGTGCTGGTAGCGACGGCCGACGAGGAAGCCGGCGGTCTGTTAGGCGCCGGCTGGCTGATCGAGCACCATCCGGAAATTTTTGAAGGCGTCGGGCTGCTTATCAATGAAGGCGGCAATGGCGAGCAGTTGAACGATGAAATCGTTTTCAGCGTCGAAGTGACACAGAAGGTTCCGGTCTGGCTGAGACTGACAGCTGTCGACACGCCGGGTCACGGGTCGATGCCGAAGGCCAGCTCGGCGGTTACGCGCATCGTCGATGCGCTCAGCATCCTGCGCGCGAATCCTTTTCCACCGCGCATCGTGCCGGCCGTCGACGCCATGTTCCAGGCGTTGGCGCCGAGCAGCGCGCCGGAATGGCAGGAGGCCTACAGCCACATGGCCAGTGCCGTGCAGGATCCCGGCTTTCTCGAGAAGCTGCAGATGCATTCCCCTGCCCTGCACGCATTGACGCGCGACACCTGTTCGATCACCCGCTTCGAAGCCTCGAACAAGATCAATGTGGTGCCGCCGAGCGCCTGGGCCGAAATCGATTGCCGCATCCTGCCGGACCGGCCTAGCGAGGTCTTCGTCAATGAACTGAGGGAGCTGACCAGGCCGACGGGCGTCGAGATCGAGATCATCATGGCGTTCACGCCGGCGGTGTCGGCGACCAATACGTTGTTGTACCGCGCGATCGAGGAGGTTACTGCAGAGAGACACCCGGGCTCCCGCGTTATGCAGTCGGTCAGCACCGGCTTCACCGACAGCCATTTCACCCGCGATCTCGGGATCGCCAGTTACGGTTTCGACCCGACGATCGTCCCGGAAGCCGAGTTCGCGAGAATCCACGGTAACGATGAGCGAATCAGCGTCGATGCCTTCCGAAGGGGCGTCAGCGATCACCTCGCCATCATCAGTGCCGTTGTCATGGATTGATACCGACATGCCGATCGAGACCTGGGAACTTTTGAGTTACGTGGTCACGGTACTGGGTTTGCCGATAGCTATTGCTGTGTTCCTGTACGAAAAGCGCAAGGAGCGCATGGCAGAAGAGGAAGAGGTTTACGAAGCATTGGCATCGAGCTACCAGGACTTCCTGCGCCTTGCGTTGGAGAATCCGGATCTCCGGCTGATGTCGAAAGCGCGCACCGGCGACCTTACGGAGGAGCAACAGGAGCGTATGCAGGCCATCTTCGGATTACTGGTGGCGCTGTTCGAACGTGCCTACCTTATGCTCTATGAACCGGATCTTTCAGGCAGGGAGGCCCGGCGCTGGCGTTCCTGGGAGGACTTCATGCAGGAATGGTGCGGGCGCGATGATTTCCGCGCTGCCATGCCGGAGCTGCTGGTCGGCGAGGATCCGGCCTTCGCCGGCTACTTGCGCAAACTGGCCGCCGACGCCGACTCCGAAGATCGGGGACAGTGACTGTTTTTCTTGAAGGAGGGACCATGAAACGCAATGCAAGCGCCGAATGGCGCGGTGACCTGAAAAAAGGCCTGGGCAAAATCAGCACCGACAGCGGAGTATTGTCCAACACGCAGTATTCCTTCGGTACCCGTTTCGAGAACGGCAAGGGAACGAATCCGGAAGAACTCATCGCAGCCGCGCATGCCGGTTGTTTCTCCATGGCGTTGTCGAACATTCTCGGCAAAGCCGGGCTGACGCCGGAGCGCATCAGAACGAAGGCTGCCGTGAGTCTGGAACAGGTCGAGGGTAATTTCACTATTACCGCCGTCCACCTCACAGTTACAGCCAAGGTGCCAGGCGCCGACAAGACCACGTTCAGGAAAGCCGCAGACGATGCCAAAGCCGGCTGCCCGGTATCGCGAGTGCTGAAAGCCGCTATCACCATGGACGCGACGCTGGAATAACTGACGCATGGAGCCCATAGGCCCGGTCAACACCATCGCGGCTGCGATTCAGCTCGCAATTGCCCCCGTATTTTTGCTGACCGGAATCGGCGCCATACTCTCGGTACTGACGATTCGCCTCGGCCGTGTCGTCGATCGCCTGCGGCTGGTGCAAAAACGCCTGGCCAAGATGCAGTCGGAAGACCTGAGAGACCTGCTCCACCTGGAAGCTACGGCGTTGTGGCGGCGAATCAAGACCATCAATTGGGCAATGCGCCTGTCGGTTGCCTCGGCCCTGCTGATCTGTTTTGTGATCGTGATCCTCTTTATCGGCGCATACGTTGCTTTCCCGATCGGCCGATTGCTGGCGAGCCTGTTCATCGCGGCGATGCTGCTGCTGATTTTCGCATTGCTGCTTTTCCTGCTCGAGGTCTCGATTTCGACCAAGCGGATGCTCCAGGGAGCCGCCCATATCATGGCGGATGACGATGCTCGCTGAACCATATTCTCTCAACTTGACCAGGAACTGCCCATGAATCCGCAAGCCCCGCCTGAAATGACTCTGCGCGCCGTATTGCTGGCCGTGATACTGGCCGTGATCCTTGCGGCTGCCAACGCATATCTCGGGCTGTTTGCCGGCCTGACAATTGCTTCGGCCATCCCCGCGGCTGTGGTATCCATGGCGGTGTTGAAAGTCCTGGGTGGCGGGCACATCCTGGAGAACAACATCGTCGCGACCGGCGCTTCGGCTGGCTCCTCGATTGCAACTGGCGTGATTTTCACCCTGCCGGCCCTCGTGATCCTCGGTTATTGGGAGGACTTCCGCTATTCCTGGGTGTTGGCCATCGCCGGTCTCGGCGGGCTGCTCGGCGTGCTGTTTTCGGTGCCGTTGCGGCGTTCGCTCATCGTCGATCAGGGACTTGCTTTTCCCGAGGGCAAAGCCGCCGCCGAGGTGCTGCGGACCGGTGCCAATCCGAGTCAGGGCCTGAAACTGCTGGCTGGTGCCGCGACCATCGGCGGGGTGATGAAGCTCGCCGCCGGCAGCGGCCTGCGCCTGATTCCCGATACTGCAGCTGCCGCTACCTGGTATGACAAGACCCTCGGCTACTTCGGCACCAACCTGTCGCCAGCGTTGTTCGGCGTCGGCTATATCGTCGGCCTGAATATCGGCATCGTGATGATGGTGGGAGGCGTCATCGCCTGGAACGTCGCGATCCCGATTTACAGCACCTCGTTCCTTGCTGACAACGCCGATCTGAGTGCGCTTATTGTCGGGCTCGACGCCGAGGACGCCGCCTACAGGATCTGGTCTTCGCAGGTCCGCTATCTCGGGGTCGGCGCGATGCTGATTGGCGGTGTATGGACACTGTTCGCGCTCAGACATTCGCTGATGTCCGGGATCCGCAGCGGGCTCCAGGCCGAGCGCGGCACGGGCAAAGTGCCGACCAAAGCGACCGAAAGAGACCTGCCGATGCGCTACATCCTGATCGGCACGGTACTCTTCGTGCTGCCACTGCTGGTGCTCTACCAATTGATAGTCGATCAATGGCTGGTCAGCATCCCCATGACCGTGATCATGATCGTCGCCGGGTTCCTGTTCGTATCGGTATCCGCATACATGGCGGGCCTGGTGGGTTCCTCGAACAACCCGGTGTCCGGGCTCACAATTGCCACCATTTTGTTTGCCGCCCTGGTGTTGCTGGTTCTGCTCGGGCGCGATTCTTCGATCGGCGCCGTGGCGGCGATCATGATCGGCGCAGTGGTGTGCTGCGCCGCCTGCATTGGCGGCGACAACCTGCAGGACCTGAAGTGCGGCTACATGCTCGGCGCGACCCCGTGGAAACAGCAGCTGATGCTTGCCATTGGCAGCGTATCGAGTGCGTTCATCCTCGCGCCGGTGCTTAGCCTGCTGGCGCAGGCCTATGGTATCGGTGTACCGAGCGCGGCCCACCCGAATCCCCTGCTCGCACCGCAGGCCAATCTCATGGCCTCTGTAGCCAACGGGATTTTTGGCGGCGAACTGCCATGGACCATGATCGGCATCGGTGTTGCTATCGGCGTCGTCATCATACTCATCGACACCTGGCTGAAGAGCAGCGGCACAGGGCTGCGCGCACCCGTGCTTGCCTGTGCGGTGGGCATCTACCTGCCGCTGGAACTGACGGTGCCTATATTTGCCGGCGGTGTGGTTGCTTACCTTGTCGAGCGCCACTTCAAACCGGGCAACGCCGAAGGCGAACGCGAGCGCGTCCACCAGAAAGGCACGCTGTTCTCGGCTGGCCTGATTACCGGCGAGGCGCTGATGGGCATCATCATTGCCATTCCGATTGTGCTAATGGGCTCGGCCGAGGGCCTCGCGCTACCGGAGTCATTACACTTCGGCGGTTGGCTTGGCCTGCTCATGCTCGCCGGCGTGGCGTGGTTGCTCTACAGGGTCTCGGTGCGCGAACCGGTCCCCGGCTGAAACCCGTTTCGGCATCGACGTCTGTAGATCCGCCGCGCGTATTCCGTGCGCCTGCCATTGCCGGGCTTGAAGAGCCGCCTATGCCGGTGCAGGGAGGATGCGCCTTCACCGGACCGTCGGGCAGCTCGGTCTCCGCGCTCAGGGCTCGTTCCCGGTGTCGGTATATGAGCCCGATTTCAGGCAGCCAGAAAGAAGGAGCCGCGAAAGCCTAATGCTTTCGCGGACTCCCACAGGCTAAGAACTACCAGGATTTGTAGCGGCGCTGCATGTAGTTGTCGAAAATGTAGTTGGCGACTTGCGTACACGCATTCTCGCTTGCCGTGATCTCGAACCGGTAATGAATCCCACCCCAGATACGACTGCTTCCGGTGTCATGGCCCATCGCCCAAAAGCTGTCGTAGGGCTCCGAATACACAACGGTCGGCGACGTACCGCCGGTGTACCAGGTTGCGGTAAAAGACTTGTTATCGGTGCCGAACACGTTGTTCAGTGTCTGCGCGGCACTGGCGCCAAGGCAGGAGGCGTTGCTGGCATGCGAAGGGTATGGTGGTGTCCCGAGCAATGGCGCCCAACCAGACTCTGCTTCGGTGGCGTCATTATTATCGTTACCCGCTTCCGCGACTGCTGTGATAGGCCGCCACAGCCGGTATACGAACTTGCTTACTTGTGTGGTTTGCAGGCCGTCGAACATCGACGCGGAGAGCAGCGCGAACATCCGCGCCGTGTCGACCATGCTCATGCCCTCCGCCAGCGACACATCCCTTGCGACGTTGTGCCATACGCGGAAGAAAGTGGTCGCGTTGAAATACGGACCAGGAGCCCCGGCGAAGGATTGCGCAAGCGCTGTCTGCCGCTCGGTCCGGGTGGTACTGGTGGCACTCCCGATGTCCTTGACGTCATTGAAGTCGGTGGCGTATTCGGCGCTTTCCAGCTGCGGAAACGGAGCCGGCAGGAACTGCGTCGGTGAAATCAATCCGAAGGGCAACACATCCTCCATCTTCGAGAATTGCGCCGGTCCGGAAGCTGCCGGCCGCCAGATACCCGGCAGCGTCGATGCGAGGAATGCCGGTGGTTGTGGATTGGCAGAGGCAAAACCGTCGTTCAGTCGCCACGCTATTATTTTGGCGGCCACTCGCATGCCGACCTGTCGGCCGAGCCAGCGCTGGCCCGCCGGGATACCCGCGAGGCTCGTGGCCAGCGAGGCGTCGAGTGCGGCCTGGTTCGCCGGAACCAGATGAACCAGCACATCGTGTGCCGCCTGTGCGGCAGCCGCCTTTGCCGATGCCCCGTGCGCCAGTGGCGAATTCAACCTGGCGAAAAAGGGATCGTACCTGCCCTGGACTGCAACCACGGCATCGGCCATGGCAATGCTCACCATGGCGTACGAGCGTGCCTGCGCGAAGGGCGGGCCGCCGACGGTGGTCTGTGCGATCTGGTCCCAGTCGATGATCACCTGGGCACTGCTGTGAGTGGCATGCACGGGTGCAGCCAATGCGGCCAGGACGAAGGCAAGGAATGTCGCCGTGGTCCGCGGAACTCGTTTACTGTTATTCATTGTGGAAATCCTCTGAATCATGGAACTGCAAAGTCACGTTCACGAAGCAATACGCTTGCTATGAGTAGATCTGACGAGGCTCCGGGATATTGAACTTTTATTGTGCGGCGACCGGACTATCGCTCTGCCGCTGCTGGTCCCGGATTGCGAATACCTTTACGCTGGTAAATTTCCTGCGGCAAGCGCATTCGCGTGCCTCGGCCAGCAAGGCCGCGTGCAGCGGCCCATGTACGCCCGGCAAGAAAACTCTTGCGCAAGATACTGATTTTTTTCATGGAAAACAGACATTTGCAGCTTTTACCATAATATTCCAGTTGCGACCCGAGGTCGGGAACCGGACCTCCCTGCAGCGATTCACGTAACTACGTATAGCCCAGGCCTCCCGACAGGCGGCAAGCTTGCTGTTTCATTCAGGTCGTCGTAGCCAAGGTCATGCTCTCCCCGTCCGAAGAACTGGGCTTAAGCGCCAAGACACTCGACTCACGCGTGCGCCGCGCGGCCTTGCACATCTCCGCTGAGTCGCTCGCACGCCTCGAGCAGAACCTCAAGGCCGATGCCTGGGCGAATGCGATCGTCTACGAACGACAGGGTGTGACCGAGCCAGTGCGCATCATGCTCAGGCCGCTCGTGGTCATGCCGGAGCAGGTCGCCTACCTGCATCACGTCTGCAGCCGCATCACCGACGCATTGCGACGCCTGCCCGATCTCTATTTGACCGACCCGGCGGTCCGCGCGCTTTTGCCTCTCGCCGACGACGAAGATCAATGGCTGCACGAAGTGTGGGGACCCGACCACAGCCGGTTGAATCCCGTCTACGGTCGGCTCGATGCGGTTTGCGATTTCACCGGCAGTCGCTGGCAGGATTCGCTGTTGTTCATTGAACCAAATCTCTCCGGCGTCGGCGGCCTGCACCTTGCACCGGTCACTGAGGCGTTGGTGATGCGCGACATCGT
>DATICC010000512.1:0-2275 GCA_035457045.1 Woeseiaceae bacterium
ACGGTTGTGCCAAGCACGGCCAGGCCGACACAGAGCGTCGCCAGCAGGTTTCTGCTGGCGCGCATGTATTCGGCGTGTTTCTCGGCCGCTTCACGCAGCACCAGGTCAACGTCTCCTGACACGGCATCGCCGGCAGCGAGATTCTGAATGTTGTTGACCAGCAGGTTGAGTTCACCGGCCTGCAAGGACTGCTGAGCTTGCGGCAGGCTCTTGATCAGCAGCGCGACAACCACCCTGGGCTCCGCGACGACCCACAACAGGACAAGTCCGAGGGCGGGTAGCAGGCACCACATGGCAACGTAGTAGCCGTAGTAACCTGGCAGCGAGTGCAGCTTGCGTATACCGGCCGGTCCACCGGCGATAGCCAGGGAACGGCTGCGTCCGAGATAGAATGCTGCCGTTGCCATCCCGGCAAGGATCAATACCAGTGTCGTTCCCTGCATAAAGCGTCACACAGCTCCGGTTTCAGGTCGGGCAAGGCAGGCCGGTGTCATCGCGTCCAGGCTGGTGCATCCGTACGGATCCGCACAGCCAGCGACGATACGCGGATCAGTTACTGGCAGAAGTCAACGGGCTCAGGCTGGCGACCGCGGCGGCGACCCTTGCCCGTTCTTCCTCGGGCAGCGGGATCAGGCCGCGTTCCGAGAGATACCCGTCATCGCCCCAGGCACGCTCGCTGGTGAACTCGCGAAGGTAACCACGCAGGCCCGGAATGACGTCGACATGGGCCTTCTTCGCATAAAAATACAACGGCCGGGACACCGGGTATGAACCGTCCGCGATGGAATCGAAGCTTGGCACGACCCCGTCAACGGGTAGTCCCTGCACCTTTTCCGCGTTCTGATCGAGAAAACTGAAACCGAAGACGCCCAGTGCTGCAGGATTGGCCTCCAGTTTCTGCACGATCAGGTTATCGTTTTCGCCGGCTTCGACATACTTGCCGTCCTCGCGTACGGTGTGGCAGATCTTCAGAAAACGGTCGTTGTCACTGGACTGCAATTGTGCAATCCAGCCAATTTCCTTGCATCCCCCTTCCAGTGCCAGTTCGGCAAACGCATCGCGAGTACCGGAAGTCGGCGGCGGGCCAAGTACTTCGATCGACACGGGAGGCAGTTCCGGGTTGACGTCTTTCCAGGTCTGGTACGGATTGCTGACCAGCTCACCGTCCACTGCAGTCGGCACTTCCCCGGCCAGCGCGAGGAACAGGTCCTTGCGTGACAGTTTCATGACGGTCGACCCGACGGCGTTTGCAACAACGATCCCGTCATAGCCAATCTTGACTTCGATGATCTCGGTGACACCGTTCGCCGTGCACCTGTCGATTTCGGATTGCTTGATGGCCCGAGACGAATTGCTGATGTCCGGATAGGCGACGCCCACACCATCACAGAACAGCTTCAGGCCGCCGCCAGAACCCGTCGATTCGACCTTCGGCGTCTTGAAAGCGCTGCCGCGGCCAAATCGCTCGGCCACCACTGTAGCGAACGGGTATACGGTCGATGAACCGACCACGTATATATAGTCGCGGCCGGCCTGCGCATGGGCATTGCCAAAAAACAGCGTGATGGCGACCGCGCTTGCAAGCAGCATCGTTGCTGTGCTTCTGTTTGTCACTGTAGGCTCCTGTCGTGCCGCGATTCATACCACGATTCGCGCAGTGTTTCGTGCGGGATTCGTGCCACAATTCTTGTCCGGCGCGAGCTGCTCTTCCGGTGGGTTGCCTGAAAGCTTAACCACCAATTGTTACGGTTTTGTTGCACCACCGTGCCGCTGCTCTGCGGTCAATGGTTCCGGTGGCGGAGGATTCCTTTCTTGTTTATATATTTCAATAGTATGCGTAATAGACTTAATGTCGACTCAGGCATCAGGTTACGCGTGCCATGACGGCTCCAACCCCGCCAGAAATCGATCT
Organism: Woeseiaceae bacterium; assembly: GCA_035457045.1. Lineage (GTDB taxonomy): Bacteria > Pseudomonadota > Gammaproteobacteria > Steroidobacterales > Woeseiaceae > JAKEGN01. Next base: position 1,913 of record DATICC010000512.1, read on the forward strand.
GCTGTGCACCTTGCTGCAGCGACGGTCGATCACGCCCGATGATGCCGGCTGCCAGGCACTGTTGTCGTCGCGGCTGGCGGCCCTTGGTTTCCGTTGCGAGGCCATGCCTTTTGCCGACGTCAGCAACCTGTGGGCGCGACGCGGCAAAGGCAGTCCGCTGCTTTGTTTTGCCGGGCATACGGATGTGGTCCCGCCCGGGGAGCTGGCGGAATGGGCGACGGACCCGTTCCAGCCGGTCATCAGGGACGGCGTCCTTTACGCTCGCGGGTCCGCCGATATGAAAGGCGGGCTCGCTGCCATGACGGTCGCGCTCGAGGGCTTCGTTGCCGATAATCCTGATCACCGCGGCAGCCTCGCCGTACT
>DATICC010000513.1:0-3284 GCA_035457045.1 Woeseiaceae bacterium
CAGGGGACGCAGCATGCAGGAGACCCGGTGCAGACGCTCGCTGACGAAGGCAGCTGCATCGAGGTCATGACCGGTGCCGTGCTTCCCGTGCAATCTGATTGCGTGATACCGGTCGAGCGCATTGCGGCCAGCGGCGGAACAGCCACCGTCGAGAAGGATTACCCGGCATCGGCCAGGCAGTTCGTTCACGCGCAAGGGTCCGATCACCACAAGGGGCAGCGCCTGCTCGATTCCGGAACTGCGATCTCGCCCATGGATGTCGCCATCATTGCGTCCTGCGGAATGTCCGAGGTCAGCGTCAGCCGCAGGCCGGTGATCCGGGTCATTTCCACGGGCAACGAGCTGGTGCCTGCGGGCTCCCCCATTGCCGCACACCAGGTGCGTTTGTCGAACGGCCCCGCTCTGGTGGCAATGCTCGCGCAGCACGGCTTCACAGACTGCGCCCCGGATCACATCGTCGACGACCCCGCCCTGATTCACGACAGTCTTGCCCGGCACCTCCACGAGGGCGACGTGCTGATACTCAGCGGCGGCGTTTCCATGGGCAAGGCGGATTACGTTCCGCGGGTGTTGGCGGAACTGGGTGTGCATCAGGTATTCCACGGCATCAGCCAGCGCCCGGGGAAACCGATGTGGTTCGGCACGGGACCACGACAGCAACTGGTGTTCGCCCTGCCGGGCAATCCTGTGTCCACGCTCGTCTGTTGCCGTCAGTACGTATTGCCGGCGCTGTACACCGCGAGCGGGCGTGCTGCTGCGCCTGTGCGGCACGCCGTTCTGTCAGAGGGTTTCACGTTCGAACCGAAACTCACCTGCTTCCTGCCGGTCAGGATCGCGAGCCGTGATGACGGAGTACTGCTGGCCACCCCTGCTCCGACCAACACTTCGGGTGATTTCACTTCGTTGAGCGGCACAGCCGGATATGTGGAACTGGCACAGGAGCGGAATGTGTTTCCCGCCGGACTATCGGTGCCGCTGCATCTCTGGGACCGTCCCTGAACCGTTCGAATCAGTTCCCGCCAATGTGTGCGGCGAGGAAGGATTCCAGCGACTCCAGCACAACGAGTCGGGCTGCCTCGTTGTTCAGCGAATGGCCGCCGAACTCAATCTCGACATACTCAACCGGCTTGTCGAGCCGCTCAAGGCGCCGCGCCATGCGTTGACCCTGCTCGCTGGTCACGCGCGCGTCGTCTTTCGCCTGGATGATCAGCATCGGGATTACGATCTTCTCGGCCTGGTGATACGGTGAAACCGTTTTCGCACTTTCGCCGTCCAACCCCATGTGCCTCGTCCAGACGCTTCCGCCAATGTACTCCTTGTCCTCCGAAACCTGCTGGGCCAGGTCCAGAACACCGTTGATGCTGGCCGCACAGCGGTAAAGGTCCGGTGTCTTGACGGCGCCGATCGCGGCGGAGTAGCCGCCATATGACCAGCCGACTATGCACACACGTTCCGGATCGGCGATGGCCTGACTCACCAGCCATCTGACGCCATCCGTCACATCGTCCTGCATCAGCCCGCCCCACTGTCCCTGACCTGCCGCAGCGAACGCATCTCCGTAGCCGCTTGAACCGCGAAAATTCGGCTGGAATACCGCATAGCCGCGGGAAGCCAGGAATTGCGGGAGGAAATCGTAGGATTGAGTGTCTCGCATCCTGGGTCCGCCGTGCGGCAATATGACAACGGGCAGGTGTTCGCGACCGGCGTCGGGCGGCATTGTGAGATACGCCGGAATGACCTCACCGTCCCTCGCGTTGTAACTGACCGCTTCAACTGGTGCCAACGCCGATGCTCCCAGGTTCGGGTGTATCTCGCCGATAATATCCAGGGTTTTCTGTGTCCGATCCCAAAGATAGTAGGTCCCCGGCTCCACGTCGGAGGTCGCGAAAATAACGATGCGCTGCCGGTCATTGGTCATGCTTACCATTGCGTTGCTGGTATTTTTCAACACGCTGTCAACCGATCGTTGCAGTCTCGCCATGGTCTCGTCGAAGTAATGCACCGCCGGCCGGTGTTCCGTATAAGCGACTCCGACGGCAATTCCCGTGACCGGGTCGAACTCGAGGCCGTCGACATCGACACTGCTGTGTTCGAAGACGGTTTCAAGAAATTCACCGTCAACCAGGTTTATCTTGCGAATGACGAATCGGCCGCTCTCGTCAGGCCCGCGCCCGTAAGCAACCGCCGGGTCACTGGTAAACGCAAGGGGAATGTAATCGCCGAGGGGCCAGTTTGCTCGTGCCGTTGATACCCATTCGCCACTCGCCAGCTTCAGCCGAAACATGCGGTCCGTGTCCGTGTATCCGTAACCAAAACGCGGCTCACCGCGCTGATCGACAATCCAGTCTTGCACACCGGTCAGACCGCCCTGCACCTCCGTGAAACTGCCATCCCTGATATCGACCCGCCGTATTTCGTTGCGACTGTCACCGTCACCATCGAGTGAAAGCAGAATGTGTTGCGGCTGGTCCGGCAACCAGTCAACGACACTGTCCTGCACCTGCGCAGGAGGCAATTCCTTAGGTACACGCGAGCCAACCTCGACCGCGGTCGATGGCCTTACGAGGTTGGCCATATTCAGCCCGTCCTTGTCGATCGCCAGCAGCCTGGTTTCCACTGTTTCAGTACCCCAGCGGTCGTCCTCGAAAAACACGGAAAACACGAGGCGATCGTCGTTCGCCCAATGCAGCCAGCGAAAATTCAGTTTGCTGACGGGGGGTACGATCACCGGCGCAACGCTCTCGTCAAGGCCTTGAATGACAAGGTGATTGCGGCCGTCCTTAGGCGTCAGAAATGCCAGGTGGCTGCCGCCCGGAGAGATACTCACATCGGACATGTCAGGCAGCCTGGCAAATTCCTGCGCCGGAACCGGTGCCGCGCGGCTATCACTCTCTGCTTGCACGCCGGAAGCTTCGGTAACCAACAAGGCTGCCACAACAGCCAGGCAATCTCGTCCCTTGTTCATCTGCTGTAATTCATAGCGTATTCCGGGACGGAACGGCCACCGGGCCCGCCAGGGTCCGTTTCACAAGGTCCGGGTTGCAGCGTCAGCGGTATGACGCCGGCCCAGTAATCGAGCTGCAAGTCCTTCGCAGCGTCTTTCGGCGGACCCGAACGAATCTTCACGCTGGCCTCGTCGAGCCGCATCGACAGTACCGTGGTGGCGTCAATCTCCTTGCGATTCGGCTGGCGACAGTCTTCCCAACGTCCCGGCAGAAGGTGATCGAGCAGCGCATGGAATGCAGTGCGCTTGCGTTCGTCGTCATCGACCATGACAGCACGGC
>DATICC010000514.1:0-2227 GCA_035457045.1 Woeseiaceae bacterium
CCGCGCGCAGGCTCGGCAACTGGTTTCGCACAAGGGCATCGCCGTGAACGGTCAGCTGGTCAACGTACCTTCGTACCGCGTCTCTCCTGGTGATGTCGTTGCGATCCGCGAGCGGGCCCGGAACCAGTTGCGCGTCAAGGAAGCGCTGACATTGAGCCAGGAAATGGACCTCGTGCCGGGATGGCTCGAAGTCGACGCGCAGAAACTCGAAGGCGTCGTGAAGTCCTATCCGGATCGCGCCGACCTGTCTGCGGAAATCAATGAGAGCCTGATCGTGGAGCTCTATTCGAAGTAGCCGTATCGAGTCGCTCTGCCGGCATGCCGGTATTCCGAATCGGCAATCTGAAACCTGTTTGCGAGGACCATCCTGATGATGGGCGTAATTGAAAACATGCTGAAACCCGGTGCCGTGGGCGTCGACACCGTGAATCCCAATCGTGCGCGGATCACGCTGGAGCCGCTCGAGCGCGGTTTCGGACACACGCTGGGTAACGCGCTTCGCCGTGTGCTGCTGTCGTCGATCCCGGGCTGCGCGATCGTCGAGGTCGAAATGGACGGTGTGCTGCACGAGTACACGGCGGTCGAAGGCTTGCAGGAGGACATCATCGAGGTCCTGCTGAACCTGAAGGGTGTCGCGCTGCGGATGCACGGGCGCGAGGAAGCGGTGCTGACGCTGAGCAAGTCGGGTCAGGGTGCCGTGACGGCGGGAGATATCCAGGTGGACCACACCGTCGAGGTCGTCAATCCCGACCACGTGATCTGCCACTTGACCAAGGACGGCAGCATCAACATGAGGCTGAAGGTCGCGCGTGGCGTGGGTTATCAGCCTGCCACTGCGTGGCGACTCGGCGAACAGGAAAGCCGCCCGATCGGCCGGCTGCAGCTGGATGCCTCGTTCTGCCCGGTGCGCAAGGTCGCGTACAGCGTCGATGCTGCACGCGTCGAGCAGCGCACCAACCTCGACAAGCTGGTCCTCGACATCGAGACCAACGCGACGATCGATTGCCAGGAAGCGGTCAAACTGGCTGCCAACATCCTCGCCGATCAGCTGTCCGTGTTCATCGACTTCAAGGCACGCCAGGAGATCGCAGTAGAGCAGAAGTCGCAGGAAATCGATCCGGTGCTGTTGCGCCCGATCGACGACCTGGAGCTCACGGTGCGTTCGGCAAATTGCCTCAAGGCGGAGAGCATCCTGTACATCGGGGACCTCGTGCAGCGCACCGAGGTCGAGTTGCTTAAGACGCCGAACCTGGGCAAGAAATCGCTGACCGAGATCAAGGACGTGTTGGCATCGCACGACCTGTCGCTGGGGATGAAACTCGAGAACTGGCCGCCTGCCAGCCTCGCGAACGGCTGATTGGCCGCTTCGCCGCAGATAGCCGAAGGACACGACCATGCGACACCTGAAATCGGGAAGAAAGCTCAACCGCAACAGCGCGCACCGGAAAGCCATGTTCCGCAACATGGCGGCATCGCTGTTCCAGAACGAATTGATCAAGACCACCGTGCCCAAGGCCAAGGAACTGCGCCGCGTGGCGGAGCCCCTGATCACACTGGCGAAGGAAGACACGTTGGCCCACCGCCGGCTGGCCTTCGATCGCCTGCGCGACCGCGGTGTCGTGACCAAGTTGTTCACCGAACTCGGTCCGCGCTATGTCGGCCGGCCGGGCGGATACCTGCGCATCCTCAAGTGCGGGTTTCGCGCGGGGGACAGCGCGCCAATGGCCCTGGTCGAACTGGTCGACCGCCCGCGGCAGGACGAGGCTGCCGAGGCCGAGTGAGGCCCGGCATCTGATCAGGATTCCGTGCCCGGCGATGCCGGGCATTTTTTTGGCCAGCCCGTGGGCTGCCGACGCGGGTTAGAATGCAGACCGATGCACGGCTTGCGACATTCCATCCTGAAACGCTGGCACAGCCTGACGACGACTCCGGCCCGGGCCGCGGCAACCTGGCAGTCACCTTGGTGGGAGGGGCGCGAGGGGCTGCACGATATCGCCTGCCACCGGTGCCGCAAATTCGACCCAGCACGCCGGGATTGCTCGGTGCCTTTCGGAACGCCGCTGCGGAAGTGCGTCGTGGCGGCAATCGAAGCCCACTTCCACGATATCGGCCGCGAGGAAGTGCTGGAAATCGGCTTCGGCCGCTTCGCGCTGGCGCGTAATCTCGTCCGGCGCGGTGGAGGGCGATGGACGGGAATCGACCCGGCACAGCCGCCGCATCGAATACC
>DATICC010000515.1:0-2825 GCA_035457045.1 Woeseiaceae bacterium
AGTACGAATTCTGGATGGCCGGTGCCGACCAGCTGTCAGCAGTACAACCAGCCCGGCGTCGCGTGGTCCGCGTCGGCGATACCCTGCTTAACCGGTACTGGGATGAAGCTGCCGAACCCCGCCAGGAAAGTTATGCCGAGGACATCGCGCTCGCTTCCGCTGCCGACCGCGACCCGGCTGGCCTCTATCGGGACATACGCGCAGCCTGCGAATCCGGTTGGGATTTCAGTTCGCGATGGTTCGACAGGACTCAGACCATCTCGTCGATCTGCACTACAGGCATCCTTCCGGTAGATCTCAATTCCATCATGCACCGCGTCGAAACGATGCTCTGCGACATCAGTGATCGCGCCGGCGATACGGCTGGCGCAAGCCACTACCGCGATCGTGCATCTTCGCGAAAGCGCACGATTCAGTCGCTGTTCTTCGACAGCGGCGCCGGTTTTTTCTTTGATATCGCAATCGGCAGCGGGAAGCCGATCGACACCCGCTCTCTGGCGGCAGCCTATCCGCTGTTCTTCGGCCTGGCAACGGCGGAGCAGGGTGCCCAAGTGGCAGCCGTACTTGATGCGGAGTTCCTCAAGCCCGGCGGCTGGGTCACGACCCCGACGTTCACCGGACAGCAATGGGACTCACCGAACGGCTGGGCGCCCTTGCACTGGATCGTTTGCGAAGGATTGCGCAATTACGGACTCGAAGAACAGGCGCAGGAAGGCGCACGCCGCTGGATTGCGACGAACATTGGCATGTACAGGAAGTCCGGGCGCTTCATGGAGAAGTACAACGTCGTGGAGCCGGGCCTTGCGGCGAGTGGCGGTGAATACGCGGTGCAGGATGGCTTTGGCTGGACCAATGGCGTGCTGCTTAGCCTGCTCGGGCGCACGCAAGTCGGGTAAGCCGGCCGTTGCATCACGCCGCTGGCGGGTACGCCGATACGATCCGCCGCACCTCGTGCATACCCGTTATAATGAAATCGATGCGATCGATTCTTTCCGCCGTTCTGGTACTGTTGCTCGCTTCCTGCGAGCCTGGCGGTAACGTCGACACAGCGACGATGCCGCCAAGCGCGATCGTCGAAACGCGCGAGGGCCCAAGCGAGTCCGAACTGTCGGCGCCGACCAGGATCGTCATGCTGGGGACCGGCACGCCGATCCCCGATGCGAGCAGGGCCGGTGCCAGCGTCGCCATCATTCACAAGGGTCAGGCCTACCTATTCGATATCGGGGCCGGCGCGGTGCACAATGCCACGCGCGCAAGGTACCGGCATGGCATACCGTCGTTATACCCCAGCCAGATCTGCTGCCTGTTCGTTACCCACATGCACAGCGACCACACGCTGGACTTTGCCGAGCTGGTTTACACCCTGTGGTGGCGGCGGCCTGCTCCACTGCGGGCTTTCGGCCCTGCCGGCATGCTGGAGACGAGTGCGGGAATGCATGCCATGATGGCACCCGACGTGCGCACGCGCACTACCGGCGCGCAACCGGTTGCCAATCCCGAAAATTTCCTGGTCGAGGTGACCGAGATCGGGGACGGTTACGTTTTCCGGCAGGACGATCTGCGGATCGAGGCTTTTGAAGTGGATCACGGCGACATCAAGCCGGCGTTCGGCTACCGCGTCGATGCGGGCGGCCGGTCGATCGTGATATCCGGTGACACGACGATGAGCGACAGTCTCCTGCAAAAGTCACGCGGTGTCGACGTGCTGATACACGAGGTCATCAGCGACTCCGGGCTGCTTAATAACAGCGAAGCGTTCCAGGCCTATCACCGGCGATCGCACACGACAGCCACGGATCTCGCACGCCTCGCAAGCGAGGCAAGGCCCGGCCTTCTGGTGCTGTACCACGGGCTCTATTACGGAGTGCCGGAAGCGCACCTCCTCGAGGAAGTGAAGGCCGGCTATGACGGGCCGGTCGTGCTGGCAAACGATCTTGACCTTTTCTAGCCGGGCGCGAGCGATGATGTTTCAACTCGGCGCGCCGGCCGCGGTCTGCTGCATATTGCTTTGCGGTTGCGCTGCCGACAAAAACGTCACGCCCGCACGTTCTGATGAAACCGCCTCCCACACCGTCTCGCAGAATGTTGCAATACCTATGCGGGACGGCGTCATCCTCCGTGCAGACATCTACAAGCCGGCCGGCGATGGCCCATTTCCGGTCCTCCTGTACCGCACGCCGTATAACAAGTCGGATGCCGCCGTGGCCTACCAGACGCATTTGCGTGCGGTTGCGCGAGGCTATGCCGTTATCCTCCAGGACGTCCGGGGACGTTATGCATCGGAGGGCTTTTTCGAACCGTACCGGAACGAAGGCAATGACGGTTTCGACAGCATCGAGTGGGCCGCCGACCAACCCTGGGCGAATGGTTCCGTCGGTACCTACGGACTTTCCTATCCCGGTGCCGTGCAATGGCTGGCCGCGGTGCAATCGCCGCCGCAGCTCGTCGCGATGGCTCCGGCCATGACCTATTCCTCTCCGCGCAACTTCTTCTATATGAATGGCGCTTTCGATCTCTCGTGGCTGCCCTGGATCTACCAGTACATCGCACCGGACGCGCGTGCGCGCCTCGGTTTGCCCGGCATTACCACGGATGCAGAGGCCGAGAATCGCTGGCCGGAGGTGGCCGGCGACTACGAATCCTTCCTGCCGTTGGCCGAATTGCCGTACCTGCGAGAGGAGGCGCCCTACTATTTCGAGTGGCTGCGGCATCCTCCGGAAGACGCCTGGTGGGACTGGGCGGAAATCCGGACGCGCTATCCGGACGTCGGCGCTGCCGTATTGAACTTGAGTGGCTGGCACGATGATTCCTACGGCACGGAAGGC
>DATICC010000516.1:0-5198 GCA_035457045.1 Woeseiaceae bacterium
GCTGCGGGGCCGGTCGGCCGGTATACCTCTGCGTCCACCGATGTCCAGTTCAGGGCGGAGGTTTACTCGTACGCGCGGAGCCGTGGAATCTTCGCCGGCGTGTCGGTGGAAGGTGCCAGCGTATCGATGGACCGGAATTCGAATGCCGCGTTCTACGGATCGTCGGGCATCACACCCGAGCAGATTTTTGCGAGCTCGGGAAATGCCGCACCGGCCGTGGCCAATAATTTCGTGCAGCTGTTGACTGCGCAGACCCGTCGCCTGCCGAAACAGCCCGGCATGGAGAGCGGTGTTGCCTCGAACGCGCGCTCGGTTCCGAGCCAGCCCAGCGTCAAGACCTACGGCATCGCCGATCCGGATGCCGGCAGCGTGGTCGCGGACGATACCCAGGATTTCTGAAGGCTAGCAGGCTGTTGAAAAACAGCCTGCTAAGGCAAGACACGGATGTCTTGCTCGGCGGTCAAGCGCGTAAGCGCTTGACCGATCGGGAGCGAGTCCGGACAGGTGCCGGACTCGCGACGTTGAAAAAGGGCAGGACAGCCCTTTTTCAACAACCTCCTGGGCATCGGGAACGATGCCCTGCACTGACGGATTGCACGGCCCGCGGTGGCGGATGCCGTTTATTGTGATTCGTCCTGGCGGCGCTTGAGTTCTTCGCGTATCGCTTCAAGGTCGGCCGGCGTCTCTGCCGGCGCTGCCTCCGGAGCAGTCTGCGGAGGACTCACCGATGCGCCGGGCGTATTGGTGCCGGCGCCGGACGCAGCCGGATCCACCGAGCCGGCCGCCGGATCGGTACCGGAGTTCCCCGGCGGCACCGCATCGAACTGACCGAGGTAAGCAGCCTCTTCACGCAAACGCTGCGCTTCCGCTGCGCGACGCCTTGCTTCGGCTGCCGCTTCCTGCGTGCGGCGCAACGCCTGGCGCTTTTGCTCCGACTGTGCCTCGAGTTCCGCCCGCCGCGCCTTCTCCTGCATCGCGGCGATACGATTGACCGCATCGCGCGCATTCACGCACTCGGCATCGTATTTTTTCTGCGAACGATTCTCCGCGCAGCGAACCATGGTCGCTTCGAGCAGGATGGGATTCTGGACGAACTCATCGACCGTGCGGGGTGGCAGCTCCTTTGCGCAAGCCGAGATGAGGAGCGGAATTCCCGCCGCGAGCACGAGTATGTTTTTTCCCATCAGCATGCTTGTCATCCGGCCCGGCTGCCCTGCTCGTCAGTTTTCAGATTCGTATCGGTCAACGTATCGCTGACCGTGCGGTTGATTCGGTAACTGTCTGCGGATGATAGCATCCGGATTGCACATAATAATGTGGTGAAGTTCGCACTTCCTGGCGGCAAAAGCCTGCGGAAACAGCACCTTGTATGGACCGTCCGGAACAAAACCGTCGCGGTGCCGGGCCCGGCCTACCTGTTATAGTGGCGGCGCCATGAACCACCGGAAATAGGATCGTGTCCGGACCCAGCCAGTTTCGCCTGCTGACCCAGCGCCGCTTCGCGCCCTTTTTCGCCACCCAGTTCCTCGGGGCCTTCAACGACAACGTCTATCGCAACGGACTGATCATCCTGATCACGTTCCAGGGCGTGCAGATTGCGGGAATGAATGCCAGCGAGCTCGCGAATGTGGCCGGCGCCCTGTTCATCCTGCCGTTCTTCCTGTTCTCCGCAAGCGCCGGGCAACTGGCGGACAAGTACGAGAAATCGCGCCTCTTCCGCCGCATCAAATTGCTCGAGATCGTGCTGATGCTGATCGCTGCGCTGGCATTCGTGACGGCGAGTTATGCAACGCTGCTGTTCGTGCTGTTCCTTATGGGATTCCAGTCCACGCTGTTCGGTCCGGTAAAATATGCATACCTGCCGCAGCAACTGGCGACGCACGAACTGATCGGCGGCAACGCGCTGGTCGAATCCGGCACCTATGTGGCGATCATACTGGGACTCCTTCTGGGCGGCATCTCGGTCAGCGTCGAGTTCGCAAACCAGACATTCATCGCCATGTGCCTGGTCGGAATCGCTATCGCAGGCTATCTCACGAGCCGCGCCATCCCGCCGACCCGCGCGGTCGATCCGGGACTGCGCATCAACTGGAACGTGTTCACCGAAACGATGCACATCGTGCGGTTCGCGCGAAAGGACAAGAGTGTCTTCCTCTCCATCATGGGAATCTCATGGTTCTGGTTCTTCGGCTCGGCCATCACTATCCAGGTACCTGCTTACACGCTCGACGTGCTGAATGGCAATGAGGAGATCACCACGGTCCTGCTGGTGGCTTTCGCCGTCGGTGTCGGCGTAGGCTCCCTGCTTTGCGAACGCCTGTCGGGCCATCGCATCGAACTCGGACTGGTTCCCTTCGGCTCGATCGGACTGAGCCTTTTTGCGATCGACTTGTATTTCGCTCAGCCCCTGTTGAATACGGCCGCCGTCGCGACGGTAAGCGAGTTTCTTGCACGCGAAGGAAGCTGGCGAATCCTGTCCGACCTCGCCCTGCTCGGGGCTTTCGGGGGCTTTTACAGCGTGCCCCTGTACGCCATGATCCAGGAACGGGCGGATCGCACGCATCTGTCCCGCATCATTGCCGCCAACAACATCATCAACGCACTCTTCATGGTGGTCGCGGCAGTCCTTGCGCTCACGCTGCTGAACAGCGGCCTGTCGATACCGCAGTTCTTCCTGGTGCTGGCGCTGATGAACGCGGCTGTTGCGGTCTACATCTACACGTTGTTACCGGAATTCCTGATGCGCTTCATCGTCTGGATCCTGGTCAACACCCTGTACAGGATTCGCACGGATGGCCGCGACAATATCCCGCTACGTGGTCCTGCCATCCTCGTGTGCAACCACGTGAGTTTCGTCGACGCTCTGATCATCGGCGGGTCGATCAGGCGCCCGGTTCGATTCGTCATGTATTTCAGGATATTCGAGATTCCATTGTTGCGATTCCTCTTCCGCACCGCCAAAGCGATTCCGATTGCGCCATCCCGGGAAAACGAAAAGCTGTTGGCCGAGGCATTTGACAAGATCGATGCGGAGCTGGCTGCAGGCAACGTCATTTGCGTTTTTCCGGAGGGGGGGATCACGCGCGATGGCCACGTCCACAGTTTCAGGCCGGGCATCGAGAAAATCGTGGCGCGTCGCCCTGTGCCAGTCGTGCCGGTAGCGTTGTCCGGGTTATGGGGGAGCTGGTTCAGCCGCAACCCGGGCGGTGGACTGCGGCGAGTCCCCGGCAAGCTGTTCGCGCGAGTCCACGTGCGCATCGGTGTCCCGGTCGCGCCGGCCGACGTGACGGCACGCGGGCTGGAACTTCTGGTCAGAACCCTGCGTGGTACACAGCGTTAGCGGGAAAGTCCCTGGCCGGACGTGTTTCAATGGCCTGCCGGGTCCGGATCTACTCGATGACGGACAGGACCGGCGCCTGCACGGGCTCTGCTGTTGAGGTCCCGGCCGGAAGCGCAAGTTTGCCGCGCCATTCGACGAGCAGATCGTCGCGATTGCCGATCAACGGCGGGCCTGCCGTATAGTTGAACTGCAATTCAGCGACTTCGGCAAAGCCGGTTTCGCGTGTCAGCACCAGTACCCGGTCGTTGTCGGGGCTGTCCGAGGCGCCATCCGCCAGGCCGCGATCGAGAACCATGCTCGAACCGGCGAGCGCCTTGGGAGCGCGAATAGCGTCGCGCCATATCAGTCCGGTGGGGGTGAGCGTTGTCCGGTGCACCCAGCGAGGCGTTCGCAACAGGGCTCTCGATTCGTCGGCGCTGAAAACTATGTCGATAACGAGGTCCGGCATGGTCAGCGCCTGCTCACTGACTCGACCGCTGCGAATATCGAGCGAACGCGCTTCATTGACCGCGTTGACCAGCACGAGCTGCTGGCGTTGCGGCGAGATCGCCAGTCGGCGTATTGCCGACATGCCTTGCCATACATTGCGCAGATTCCAGCTGCCGCTTCGATCCGGAGCCAGCACGCGCAATGTTCCACTTTCGGCACCGAGGTACAGGTGATCATTGTCGGCAAAGGCCATGGCGGCGTGCGCTTCGCCCAGTTCGATCTCGGCAAGAATTTTCCACGTATCGACATTGAGGATCGCGACTCGTCGGCCGCTGTTCAGCGCGAGACTCGCGCCATCCGGCGAGAACTGCATCTGCTCGCTGCCGCTGACCGTCGCATGCGCGGTGCTGGGCCTTGGTGTTCCTGTGTTCACATCCCAGACGCGAATGCTGCCATTGGCCCCGGCGCTCGCGACAAGAGAACGGTCCCGGCTGAAGGAAAGCGCAACGACCGGTGCCTGGTGTCCGAGGAAGTTGAGTTCGTCCGCGGCTTTCGCAAGTTCCTCGGCATCGGCACCGACGCGGAGGAAATGCACGTGACCCTCCGGATCGCCGATCGCCAGGCGCTCTCCCCCGGGAGAGATCGTGGTTACCGAATCACCGTGCTGACGCCAGAGCCGGTGCGCAGACGTGTCGCCGCTTGCGTTGTCAACTGGCAGCATCGGAGCGATGACCGGCGCGTGCCAAAGCCGGCTGATGCTCGCCGTTGTCGCAGTGAGCACGAACTTTTCGTCAGTGCTGAAGGCGAGCTCGCTGCTGGTATCGAGGCTCATGCCACTGCCGAGCAGGGGTCCCATGATGCCGCCATCCTCGCTGCGGTAGACCTGAAAACCGTAACGCGGATTTCCGGCCAGAAACTTCTGCCCCGTGGCCGAGAAGGCGATCTGCCAGGGCGCCGCCTGCCATTCCTGCAGCAACGGCGCATCCGGCACGTCCGCGTGCCAGAGTGATACTCCCCGGTCGCCATGCACGGCACCCAGCCGGCTGCCGTCCGGCGATAACAGGATGCGCGTGGGCTGCGCCGCCAGGTCGAACTGCGCCAGCAAGCGATTGGCACCAGAATCCCACACTCGTACCGAGCGGTCGTAGTCTGCGACCGCGAGATGTTTGCCACTCGCGTCTATGGTAACCAGCGCCGGCGTGCCTGCAACGCTGATCCGCGTCATGCGTTGCCCCGTCTCCAGCGACCACAGTTCAAAGGCAGTATTGGATTCGCCGCGAGCCTGCACCAACAGGCGCCGTCCATCGTCGCTCATCAGTGCCTGTTGACTGGAGGCTCCGGTTTCGAGGATGGCTTGTCGCCTGCCATCGGCGATGCGCCACAGGTTGATGGCATCCGCGGCCGCGGTGACCAGGTAGCCGAGTCCCGG
>DATICC010000517.1:0-13785 GCA_035457045.1 Woeseiaceae bacterium
GGAGCCATCCCACAAACGACCCGCCCGGTGACTGTCCGTGGCTCATCTATGGCACTGCGGTGGCCCGGCACCTCTTTCTAGAATCGCGGGTTGAGGCGCGTCGCGGCATGACAAAGCACTGAGCCGAGCTCTGCTCGCCGCGCGGCGTCCATGCGTTGCGTCGGCCCGCCGATGGAGAGCGCCCCCTGTACCTCGCCCAAAGGGCCGCGGATAACGGTTGCAACCGCCGCAAAGCCATCCTCCAGTTCATCGACAGTCATGGCAAAACCGCGTCTGCGGATGTCGACGATCTGCGCCTGAAAATCTTCACGCTGCGTCATCGTCTTCGGCGTCACCGGACTCAGCTTGTCCGGCAGGCGCTCGAGACAGCCGTCATCGAAGGCCAGGTAGGCTTTGCCGGTCGACGTGGCATGAATGGGCCAGCGTGTACCGATATTTCCTGCCGCACCGACCACATGGCGCCCGGCCACCTCGTCCAGGATCAGCATGCTGTCCTCGACGGGGACTTCAAGTGTTGCGGTCTCCCCGCTGTCGCGCGCGAGTGCGCGGAGCACCGGCCGCACCCGGCGCCGCAGATCGCTGCTCGCCAACGCTTGCACACCGAGGGCCATGAGGCCCGCACCCAGGCAATAGGCGCCGGTTGCCGGATTACGATCAATCAGCGCTTCGCTTTGCAAGGCGCGCAGCAGGCGATGGGTCGTGGTCTTGTTCAGACCAGACGCTTTGCTCAGTTCGGCCAGCGACATTTCCGGTCGCTCGATGCTGAAGCGCTTCAGCAGCCTGACCGCTCGCAGGGCTGCCTGGGCGCCTTGGGGTGGACGCGCGTCGTTCATTGCCGTAATACCATATTATGCTGCAATGTTTCATATTATGGCACGAAGTCCACGCCGAATCGACTCCCGGATGAGCCCTGCCCTTGCAGGGTCCATGTAATGCAGCCGCCCGTTACGGGCGGCCGGCTCGCATTCCCGCCGTTTGCCGCTTGTACAGCCATGACGATACGATGGCAGCAAAAGCGCCCGCGATCAGGAAATCGATAATGACAAAAAGAAAGGCCGCGCCACGTAACAGGGAACTCGAGCAATTCCTGCGCAAATACCCCGGCACAGACGTGATGGAATTGCTGATTCCTGACATGGCCGGTGTATTGCGCTGCAAACGCGCGCGCGCCCACGAGTTTGCCAAAATTTTCAGCGACGGCTTCTGCATGCCCGGAGGAACCGTATTCCTGGACACCCTGGGCAACACGGTTCCCGGCATTCGTTTCGGTGCCGAAGATGGCGACCCGGACATAAACGTTCGCGTGGTCGATGGCAGCCTGGTACCCGTGCCCTGGGCGAGGAGACCCAGCGCACAGGCCATGGTGCGGTTCGAAACCAGGGACGGCGAGCCATTCTTCGGTGATCCCCGCGCGGTCCTTCAGCGAGCCGCGGCACCGATGTACAAACTGGTCTCGAAAATAGTCACCGCCGTCGAACTGGAATTCTATCTCCTCGACGCCGATGCTCCGATACCGACACCGGTCGTGTCGAAGATACTCGGCACGGGACGGGGCCAGCCCGGCCCACAGGTCTATCACCCGGACGATTTGTGGAATATCGAGGATTTTCTGAACGACCTGAACGATGCCTGCGCCGCCCAGGCGCTGCCCATAGGCACGACTATTTCGGAATTCGCTCCGGGACAGTTCGAGGTCAACCTTCATCACGTTCCCGATCCGGTCCTTGCCTGCGACCATGCGGTATTGCTGAAGCGGGTGATCAAAGCAGTGGCGCGGGAGCACGGATTCGTCGCCTGTTTCATGGCGAAGCCATTCGAGGATCAGTCGGGATCGGGTTTGCACATACACATGAGCATGCTGGACGGAAACGGCCGGAACTATTTCTCGCAAGGCAAGGAAAAAATGGCTGGCCCGCCGTTCTCGCCGCAACTGCGCCATGCCATCGGCGGCTTGAAGCAGACCATGGCCGAGGCGACGGCCATCTTCGCGCCCAATGCGAATTCCTACCGGCGCCTGCGTCCCGAAATGTATGCGCCGGTCGAACCCAATTGGGGAATCAATCACCGCAAAGTGTCACTGCGGGTGCCGATTGCTGATGAGAAAAACCTGCGCTTCGAGCACCGCACCTCCGGCGCAGATGCCAACCCGTACCTGGTAACCGCCGCTATCCTGGCCGGCGTGCATTACGGACTGGAGAATCGCAGCGACCCGGGCGAGATGGTGCCGGAGGGCGCGATTATCGAGCTGAAGCGAAAGATTCCGAACCGTTGGGACGCGGCCATCGACCTTTTCTCGAAGAGCACGATCCTGCCGCAGTATCTTGGCGAGGATTATTGCCGGACCTTCGCGATCAATCGCCGTGAGGAAGCCAGGCGTTTTCACAACACCATCAGTCCCGTGGACTTCGACTGGTACCTGAGGGCCGTCTAGCAGGCTGTTGAAAAACAGCCTGCTAAGGCAAGACACGAATGTCTTGCTCGGCGGTCAAGTACGCAAGTGCTTGACCGATCGGGAGCGAGTCCGGACAGGCGCCGGACTCGCGACGTTGAAAAAGGGCAGGACAGCCCTTTTTCAACAACCTGCTGGATCAGGCGCTTGCGGCGCCATTGACCCGGGCCAGGTCGGCTTCGATATGCCTCGCGGCAAGGTAATAGTGCAAAGCGGACCACGGGCTCAGGACCAGGCTGATAATCAGCAGCGAATAGCGCATGGACTCCGCGCCATAGCCCAGGGTCAGGGCATCGCTCAACATGCCGGCGATCAGGGGCCCGAGCCCGAGTCCGATGATATTCAATATGAAGAACAGGATCGCCGACGCTACTGCTCGCATGCGCAGGCCCACGAGACTTTGCGTTTGCGCGATCGTCGTGCCCAGGTAGAAGTTCGACAGCGCGGCCGGTATGACGAATATGGCGAGCGCGACATAGGGATTGGCGACCAGGTACACCGGGACCATGAATACCCAGCTGATCAGGGTCGCGATGGCCACTCCAATCAGTGAGTTCTTGCGCCGCTTCCTGCCGATGTGATCTGCGAAGTAGCCGCCGCCGGCAAATCCAACGGCGCCGGCAATGCCGATGATGAAGCCCAGGTATACGCCGATCTCGGCCTGGTTCATGCCGTGACTGCGGTTTAAGAAACTGGGAAAGAAACTGACGACGGCATAGCCGGCAAACGCGGCGAGGCCGGAACCGACGGCCATGTGCACGAACGACCGGCTGCGCATCAGGAAACGGGCGACGGTCGGGATGCCGGGCCGTTCGGCGGTGTCGGCCTTGCCCTCGGACATGCCGCGTTCGGGTTCGCGAACCGTAAACCTGACGACCAGCGCAAGCAGCAGACCGGGTATGCCGACAATGAAGAACGCCTCGCGCCAGCCGATGTTATGGGCGACCCATCCGCCGGCGAGAAAAGCAATCATGATGCCGATCGAAATGCCGCTGGTATAGATTCCCATCGCGGCGGATCGCTGTTCCGGCGGGTAATAGTCGGAGATGATCGAGTGAGCCGGCGGGCTGCAGCCTGCCTCGCCGATGCCGACCCCGACCCGTGCAAGCGCGAGTTGTGCCACGTTCGTCACTGCTCCGGAAAGCGCCGTCATGCCGCTCCAGATCGCCAGTGCGATGGCTATCAGGTTGCGCCTGTTCCAGCGATCCCCGATCAAAGCTATCGGCACACCCAGTGTCGCATAGAAAACCGCGAATGCGGGACCGGCGAGGAGTCCGAGGACCCAGTCGTCGACGCTGAATTCCGTCTTGATCGATGGCAACAGTATCGCGAGTATCTGCCTGTCGATGAAATTGACGGTGTAGACAACGAAGAGAATGCCGAGGACGTAACGCTTCGTCCAGATGCCCGAATCAGCAGCAGGCATCAGAATTTTCGGATCAGACATGCATGCATTTTCCCGGCCAGCCCGTGCAGGGAACGACAATAACAGACGTTGCCGTGACACGACATCACAATGTGAAGCCCCCGGGGCCTGCTGCGACGACTGCACGATAGAATCCACTCCACCATGCAATCGACGAAATATTTGCCGCCGCGATCCCGGGAGGCGCGGACTATCCTGTCGATCAGCCTGCCGCTGGTCGCCGCATATTTCGCGGAGATGGGCATGCTGATCACCGACATGATCATCGTCGGCCATCTCGGGAGCAACGAGCTCGCTGCAGTCGGACTGTCGGCCGACTGGTTTTACGTGCTGTTGCTGATGGGGATGGGCGTGGTTTCCATAGTCGGCGTACTGGCGGCGCAAAGTCTCGGTGCGAACGATCCGGCGATGGCCAGGCACGCCGTCGAACAGGGTCTCATCGTCGCCACGCTGATGAGCGTGCCCGTGATGCTCGGCATCTGGTACCTGGCTCCTGCCCTGGGTTTCGCCAGGCAGGACCCGGCTGTCCTGCAACTCATCGGTGACTATTCGCGACCACTCGCAATGTGCGTCCTGCCGGTGCTCTGGTTTGCAGTATTGAGAAGTTTTGTGACGGCCATGGCGCGAACCTGGGTGATCATGCTGATCGCGGCTGTCGCCCTGGTATTGAACCTGGCAATCAACTATGTCCTCGTTTTCGGCAAGTTCGGGATTCCGGCATTCGGTGTCGCTGGCGCGGCATACGGGACTGTCATCGTGAACTGGCTGATGTTCATGGCCTTGGCGGCACACGTCGTGGTCGCGCCGGCGTTTCGCGGTTGCCGCCCGTCGCTGCTGCCAAGGCAAGTGGACCGAAAGACGCTGGCAGAGATACTGCACCTGGGGTTGCCGGTGACACTGTCGCAAATCCTTGGCGGCGGCATGTTCACCGTTGCTGCGGTCTTTGTCGGGGCCTTGAGCGCCGATACGCTCGCCGCGCAGCAGATAGTCTATACGGTGATCTATGTTGCGCTGAGTGCGTCGATTGCAATCGGAGATGCCGTGCGCGTGCGTGTTGCCTATGGCATCGGTATGCAATCGGTGGCGGCAGCGAGGCAATCGGCAAACATCGCGTTCGCATTCGGCGCAGGCGCGACTCTTGTTGCGTCCGGGGCCTTGTGGCTGTTCCCGGAGCAGATCGTAGGAGTATTCCTGGATACCGCTGAAGCTGCGAATGCCGGTGCGATGCTGATCGCGGTGGCGCTTGCACCCTACGCCGCGGCCTTCCAGCTCTTTGACGGCGTATTGCTGGTCATTGCAAACGCGCTACGCGGCCTGCGCGATACCCGCTCACCCCTGTGGATCGCGGCGGCAGGCTACTGGCTCGTCGGACTGGGTGCCGGGTACTGGTTGTGTTTTGTCGAGGACCAAGGCGCAACCGGACTTTGGCTGGGACTGATAGCCGGTTCCGCAGTCGCCATCGTGATGATGATCCTGCGCTTTCAACGGCGGCTGGAGCAGGTCGAGAGCAAGTTGTCGGAAGCAACGCTGATTGCCGGCTGAAGCCGGCAACACCGTACGGTAATGTGGCTACGGTAGGACATTCTTCAGCACGAAGAAGAACAGGATCGACAGTAGCGCACCGGCAGGCACGGTCACCACCCAGGAAACCAGGATCCGGCCGACTACCCTCAGGTCAATTGCGTCGATGCCGCGCGCAAGGCCGACGCCAAGGACGGCGCCGACCAGGGTATGCGTGGTGGAGATCGGCATGCCCGTGCCGGAGGCGATGACGATCGTGCTGGCCGCCGCCAGTTCGGCGGCGAAACCACGGCTGGGCGTCAGCTGCGTGATCTTCTCGCCGACAGTTGCGATGACACGGCGGCCGAAAGTGGCAAGGCCGATGACAATGCCGCTGCCGCCGACCATGAGTACCCAGGCCGGGATCGCCGACTTGCTGTCGACCATGCCGGTCTGCGCAACCGAAATAACGGCCGCCAGGGGCCCGATGGCGTTTGCAACGTCATTCGAGCCGTGTGCGAATGCCATCGAGCAGGCCGTGACGATCATCAGCACCCCGAACACACGCTCCACCGTATAGAAATGTTGCTTTTTCTCGAGCTTCGGGTCGGGCTGGATGCGCCGGATTGCCAGCGCTCCGATCAAAGCGATGATTGCTGCGATGACTACCGCGAGAAGGTAGCTGTTCGCCACGCTGATCTCGAGCCCGACATGCGACAGCCCCTTAAGCAAAGTCACCAACGTGGTCGTGAACGCCGCAAGAAAAATATAGTACGGTACGAAACGCTTGGCTCTGTGCAGCGGATCGTCCTGGCGCAGGATGAGGCGCTGTACGCTTTCATAGATGAGAAACGCTATGAAGCCGGCGGTGAGCGGCGACACCACCCAGCTAATGATGATCGTACCGACCTGACCCCATTGCACGGCATCGATGCCGATTCCGACCGCGGCAAAACCTACGATCGCTCCCACAATCGAGTGCGTAGTCGACACCGGCCAGCCATTCTTCGATGCTATGAGGAGCCATATTCCCGCTGCCAGCAACGAAGCCAGCATTCCATAGACCAGCAACTCCGGAGTGTCAGCGAACAGCCCGGCATCGACTATGCCCGTGCGTATCGTTGCCGTGACGGCGCCGCCGGCAAGCACTGCACCCAGGAACTCGAAGACCGCTGCGGCGAGGATCGCCTGCCTGATGGTCAGCGCCTTGGAACCGACGGATGTGGCCATCGCGTTGGCAACATCGTTTGCGCCGATACCCCAGGCCATGAAAATACCGAAGACAGCCGCAAGGCCGATGTAGATCAATTCTGCTTCCATTGTTTCCCCGGCCGAGGCGCTGTGCGGCAGCCCCGGCTTGTTCTTCTTTTCTTATGACAACAGCACTTCCAGGCGACGTCCGACACGTTCGGCCATGTCGCCGATCTCACCCGTCAACTCGATGACACGGTACAGGAATACGACGTTGACAGGTTCGAGTGTGCTCTCGACCGCGAACAGCGAAGCGCGCACCCGGATTTGCAACTCATCCGTTTCGGTTTCGATACGGTCGAGTTCCTCGATCAGGTTCGTTACCAGGTTGACCTCGGCGCCACGAAAACCCGTGGCATACAGCTCGTCCAGCTCGCGAACGCTCTTGCGCGCCTGCTTGGCGGCATCGACAGTCCGCCGGATGAAGCCCATGAAATCTTCGGCCATTACGGCGGGGATTTGCATTTTTCGCCCCAGTACCAGGCCGGACACGTCCTTCGCCCTGTTCGCTATCTTGTCCTGTACCAGCAACAGTTCGAGCAGGTCCTCGCGTGGCACCGGCATGAACAGGCTCTTCGGAAGCCCCAGCCGAATCTGCTTCTTCAGGTCGTCGGCCTCATTCTCGTAGGCCACGATTCGCTCGCGAATCTCTGTCGCTTTGGTCCAGTCTCCCGCTATGGCGGCTTCGAAAAAGGGGATCAGCTGCTTGGTCGACTGATAGGCTATGTCTATGTGTTTTTCGAGCGGCTGGACCGGCGATGCACCGAAAAGGC
The DNA here is from genome assembly GCA_035457045.1 of Woeseiaceae bacterium. Lineage (GTDB taxonomy): Bacteria > Pseudomonadota > Gammaproteobacteria > Steroidobacterales > Woeseiaceae > JAKEGN01. The sequence continues at coordinate 7,400 of DATICC010000517.1, forward strand.
TGGCAAGCACGTTGACCAAAGTTCTGCTCCCGATAAAAACGACCCGGCGGGCGGGCGATCCGGACCCGGTCGGAGGGTCCAGAAACGGTCCAATGTTAGCACAGCAACATTGAACATCAGCCCGTTGTGCCGGGAACAGTTGCGCTGAACGCGCGCGTCATTTGACGCGTGCTAGACTCGCAGCCCGCCCCGATCGAGCCCGAACGGAGGACCATCGTTGACCTGCTGGCTTTTCAAATCGGAACCGGATACCTATGGTATCGATGACCTCGCGCGCGACAAGGTCGAGCCGTGGACGGGCATACGCAATTACCAGGTGCGCAACATGATTCGCGACGACATGAGGGTCGGTGACGAAGTCATTTTCTATCACTCAAGCTGCAAGGTTCCCGGCGCCGCCGGGATCGCAAGAATCTGCCGCGAAGCCTACCCCGATCCGCTGCAGTTCGATCCGATGTCACCCTACTTCGACACCGGCAGTGACAAGGCGAATCCGCGGTGGTTGACGATCGACATCGAGTTCGTGCGCAAGTTTGACCGGGTCGTCACGCTCGAAGAACTCAAAGGGCATCCGGAACTCGGCGATTTTCGGCTCAACCAGCGCGGCAATCGCCTGTCGATTTTTCCTGTTACCCGCGAACAGCAGGACGTCATACTGCGGCTTGAACGAACGTAATATCCTGAGCGACAGCATCGTATAGAGGCCAAAGCAAGAGCAGCGAATCGCATGCGACGATTTCTCCCGGTCATTTCCGCGTCTTGTCTTGCATTAGTCGTAACGGCGTACGTTACAGCCCCTGAGAAACTGCAGAACAACGCATCCGCCGTGTCGCTGCCGGAAGTGGATGCCGAGCAATGGCTCATGCAGCGAGAGGCTGCGGTTCATCGGCGGACGCCAATTACGCCGGATACCGAAAAGCGCATACGTTGGGCTGATCCGGAGGAGCGCGGTATCACCGGGATCGCTATCGTTTATATACACGGATTCTCGGCGACGCGTCAGGAGATCGCGCCATTGCCCGAGGTTGTTGCAGGCCGGCTCGGCGCAAACCTCTTCGAAACGCGCCTGTCTGGTCACGGCTTGCAGACGCAGGCGCTGGCCGGGGTTTCCGCGGAGGACTGGTTGGCGGATGCCCGCGAGGCCCTGGCGGTCGGTGCCGCAATCGGGCGGCGGATCGTCGTCATTGCGACATCGACCGGCGCGACTCTTGTGTTGGCCATGTCGGGCCGCGAGGAAATGAGAAAAGTCACCGCAATAGTGATGATTTCGCCGAATTTCTCGCCGCGTGACACGAATGCCGCGAAACTCATCTGGCCGGGCGGGCTGCAAATTGCCAGGCTGGCATTAGGCGACACAAGGACCTGGACTCCGCACAACGATGACCAGGCGAGGTTCTGGTCGACCAGCTATCCCACGGCCGCGCTCGTCGAAATGATGCGCCTTGTGCAGTACACGAATGAGCTGTTGCCGCTTTCCCTCGAAGCGGATTTGCTGACGCTGTACTCGCCCGCCGATGCGGTCGTGGACCCGGAGGCAACGCTCGCGGCATTGAAAAAAATAGCCGCACCGCGCAGTGAAATCGTCGAAATCCGGGATTCGGACGATCCGGCAAAGCACGTGCTGGTCGGCGACATACTCTCGCCCCGGAGCACGCAGCCCGCAGCCGACCGGATCGTGACGTTTCTGGGGTTGACCTCCTCCGACTGATGTAATTACATACGCACTCCGGCATCGACCGGCTTCGCCGTTGCGACGCTGGCTACAATCAAAACGATAAGTCACACGATCGGCCGTCACGGCCAGCACCCAGGGAGCCGATATGAATACCCGACAAACGTTTTTTTCGATTGCACTGGCACTGACTGTTGCATTGTCTGCCTGTACGCGCGAAAAGCCGGCCGAGACAGAGCTCGAACTTGCCGCGCGCGCCGGCGCACCATTGTTCGACGGCATGGGGAATCATCATCATCCGATAACGACCAGCGATCCGGCCGCGCAGCGCTATTTCGACCAGGGGCTGGTAATCGACTTCGCGTTCAACCACGCGGAATCGGCGCGCTCTTTCCGAGCCGCGCAGAAACTCGACCCGTCTTGTGCAATGTGTTACTGGGGCGAGGCCCTGGCACTCGGCCCCAATATCAACGTCACCAGCAACGGCAAGGCGGTCATGTCGGACGACGAGCGCAGGACCGCGTACGCGGCCATACAGAAAGCGCTCACGCTCAAAGCCGGCGCGAGCCAGAAGGAACAGGACTATATCGATGCCATGGCGACACGCTACAACGGCGACCCGTCCACGCCGCGCGAACCGCTGGACCTGGCGTACGTGGATGCCATGCGCGCGCTGCACGCAAAATATCCCGACGACGATGATGCAGCATCGTTGTTCGCCGAGTCCATCATGAACACCATGCCCTGGGATTACTGGCTGGACGGCGAAAACCCGAAGCCGCTCGCGGCGGAAGCCATCGCGGCGCTCGAGACCGTGCTGGGCCGCTCGCCGCGACACCCGATGGCGATACACCTGTACATACATGCGGTCGAAGCATCATCCAGTCCGCAACGCGCGGAAGGTCCGGCGGACGTACTCGCAACGCTCGTGCCCGGAGCTGGCCACCTCGTGCACATGCCCTCTCACATCTATTGGCGCGTCGGCCGCTACAACGACGCATCGGAAGCAAATATCCGGGCTGCCGCCGTCGACGAAGCCTATATCGCGGCCTGCAATGCGCAAGGTTTCTACCCCGCCGCCTATTACCCGCACAACATTCATTTCCTGTGGGCAGCCGCCAGCATGGAAGGCAGGAGCGCCATTGCGATCGAAGCGGCGCGGAAGGTGGCGGCCAACGTGCGCCTGGAAATGATCGAGGAGTTTCCCGGCGTGGAGTTTTTCCACACCATTCCGCTGCTCGGACTGGTGCAGTTCGGCCGCTGGGACGACATCCTTGCGGAGCCGAAACCCGCCGAGAACCTCGAGTACTCGAACGCGATCTGGCATTACGCGCGTGCAACGGCTTTCGCCGCCAGGGGTGAACTCGATTCCGCGCGGCAGGAACACGCGGCGCTGGTGCCTCTGCGCCAGGCGACCGACGTCGTGTTCCTGGACAGCATCCTGTACCCGGCAACGATGTTGCTGGAAATCGCGGACGAACTCGTGCAGGGCGACATCGCGATGGCTGAAGGCGACCACGACAAGGCCGTGTCACACTTCGAAACCGCAGTGGCTGTGCAGGACAAGCTGCCGTACACGGAGCCGCCGTTCTGGTACTACCCGACCCGGCATACGCTCGGCAAGGCGTTGCTCGCGGCCGGCGATGCGGCGGCGGCCGAGGCGGTCTATCGTCGCGACCTGGAGATTTATCCCCACAATGGCTGGGCGATGTTCGGTCTGATCCAGAGCCTCAAGGCGCAAGGCAAGGACGCAAGCACGGAGGAAAGCATGTTCGGCCACATGTGGTCGCTTGCCGACGTAACGCTGGCGGCTTCGCGATTCTGAAGCGAACGGGGCCCGGCTATCTCGTGCCGGGCCTTTCCGTACCGAGTGCATTCAGTCTGGCGTGCACCTGCGCGTTGCCGCCGAGCGCCAGCAGGATCACCAGGTCGCCCGGGCGTGCCCACTCCAATGCAGCATCGAAGGAGTCGGATTCCTTTTCGAAATACAGGATCTGGTCATCGCGCGCACCGTTGCGCTTGAGCTCGTCGCTCAGAATGGCATGCACCTCGCCCGGCCCCCTGCCGCGCGCATACGACGCCAGCTCGGAGATGACGATGCGATCGAGGCCGATCGACCAGGCGCTGCGAGCCAGTTCCCTGATCTGTTCGTCGGTGCGATCGCCGGCCTGGCCAAAGCAAAGCACGCGCCGTTTTGACGGCAGCGACCGGGCGATATCGAACAGGGCGCGCATGGCATGCGGGTTGTGCGCGAAGTCGACCAGCACCTTGAAACCCTGCACGTCGTAGAGATTGCTTCTGCCCGGATTCTGCTGCGGCGACATGCTCGTAAGACCGTTACGAACCTGCTGCAGCGACGCACCGAGACGCATGGTCACGGCCGCGGCAGCGAGCGCGTTGGCGATGTTGTGGCCGGCAGCGCCATCAAGGGTGATTGGAATGTCACCCACGTGGCAGATGACGTCACGTCGCCCGTTTTCCATCATCACCAGCTGCTCGCCGGACAGCGCGAAGGCACGGCCTCCTTGCGCAGTGTGCGACCGGACCAGCGAATGGCCGGCGTCCATGCTGAACCAGTCGATGCGACCGGGATGCGTTTTCGAACGCTCGACGAGCAGTGCGTCATCGGCGTTCAGCACCAGCGTGCCGCGCTTCGCGACCGCATGGCTGACGATCCACTTGATGTCGAGCAATTCGTCCAGGCTCTGTGAGGCAAAATCGCCGAAGTGATCCTCGGCGACGTTCGTGATCAGGGCGACATCGGCCTCGTTCACTGCGAGTCCGCGCCGCAACAGCCCGCCGCGAGCGGTCTCCAGAATCGCGATCTCGACGTCTTCGTGGCGCAACACGGCCCTTGCACCACCCGGCCCGGACCAGTCGCCTTTCTCGATGACGAGGTCGTCGACGCATATTGACTCGGTCGAACTCATGCCGACCGTTTTTCCCATATCGCGGACGATGTGTGCCGCAAGCCGGACCGTCGTGGTCTTGCCGTTCGTACCGGTCACCAGGGCCAGCGGAATATTCCGGAACCGGTGCCATTGCAACGATTCCGGAGACGGCAGCGCGGATATCGGCCAGCGCTGCGAGTATCGGCCGTGGCCCAGCGACACGTCGTCGTCATCCCAGAGGAACGCTGTGCGGTGTGATTTGGCGGCATCCTCCAGCGCAAGAAGTGCCGGGTTTGCTTCTGCTTCGACAGCCTGTCTTGTCGCGGCCAGCGTCGTGTCGAAATCCGGCGCATCGCTGCCGTTCAGGTCGGCCGCGCACAGGGCAAATACCCATTCGGTGATCGCCGATGCGGCGTACAGGGCATCGATGCGCGAGGGCAGAACCAGGCTCACACCGCCGATGAACTGGCGATGAAGAGTGGGCGTCGGCCCCCATCCGAGTGCATCGAGGAGGACAGCCATGTGCCTTTCCCAGCAATCAACCAGTGCCCGCGCCTCGCCCGGGCTGCAGCGGACGTCGAGTATGGCGCCCGGCCCCGGGCCGAAAAGATTGGGACCTGTCAGTCTGCGTGCATCGAGGAATTCCATGCGTCGACGGTACCCGGTCAGTCGCCCTCTTCCCGGGCGATCCGGACGCCCCGCTCGTCGCTGATCAGTTCGAGGCTGTCATCGAGTTCGAACGACTGCGATTCCGGCAAGCTGATGGAAGGTGCCGGCTTCCGCGCCGGGGCATCGGCTTTGGCGCCCGAATTGAAGTAGATGATCTGCTTCCAGGTCCGCTTGATATTGTCGGCCAGCACGAGCACGAGATCACCCGACTCGGCGAGCTCGAGTGCCCGCGCCGTTGCCTCCTGTTCGTCCGGTATCACCTCGATGGCATCGGCAGCGATACCCTTTTCGAGCAGGCGGTTCTTCAGCATCACGGCAACCTCGTCCTGGCCGCGTCCGCGCCTGTTGTCATCGCAGCGACAGATGTAATGGTCGAAATGCCCCGCTGCGATATCGGCGATGTCGCGAATATCCTCGTCGCGGCGGTCCCCGGGCGCGGCAAGCACCACGATCCGCCGGTTTTCGATATCGAAGCGGTCCACCATGTTGCACATGGCGCGTACCGCTGCCGGGTTGTGTGCGTAATCGAGTATCACCTTGAACGGATGCTCGTCGAAGATGTTGGTCCGGCCGGGCGCCTGGAAGAACGTCGCATCGAAAGTCCTCAGGCCGTGGCGGATGTCCTCGAGGTTTATCTTCAGGTTGTAGGCAAGCGCCGCTGCAAACATGGCATTTTGCACGTTGTGCATCGCGCGACCTTCGATGGTGGCCGGAATCAGGTGCGTCCACAGCAGTGGAATATGCCGCTCCTTGTCATAGATCGCGATCATGTGGCCATTCATGCCTTCCTCGAGCACGAAGGCCTGGCCGCCGGCCCGAATATGCTTCTTCACCAGCGGGTGACCGGGATTCATGGTGACATAACAGAGTGTCTTCGCTTCGGTGTAGTCTGCCATCTGCAGGCAGTACTGGTCGTCGGCGTTCAGGACTGCCGCATCGGTCGCCACTTCGATCGGCACGCGCTTGATTTCCGCCAGCTGCTCAAGTGTGTCGATGCCCTTCAGTCCCAGGTGATCGGCGGTTACGTTGAGGCATGCGGCGACATTGCAGCGCTGGAATCCCAGGCCACCGCGCAACATGCCGCCACGGGCAACTTCGAGGACCGCGGCGTCGACCGACGGATCGCGCAGGATCATCCTGGCCGATACCGGGCC
>DATICC010000518.1:0-3882 GCA_035457045.1 Woeseiaceae bacterium
CTGGTGCCGTCGCCATCGCCCTGTCATCTGGCACCAGGAAACGATAAGCAGATAAATTGCTATCGCCCGCATCATTCTTGTTGTTCCGACAGGCGCAAGATTCGCCGGCTATCGTAACCCGGAGTCCAAAACGCCGCCAGAGGCGTCTATTCCCTTTGAATATCAGGCAGATGTGTCGGATTGCGATACCGGCAAGCTCGCCACCAGGCAGGCGCCGACCGTGGTGGTCCGGTCCAGGTACAGACGGCCGCCATGGGCTTCGGCAACCAGCCTCGCTATATAGAGGCCAAGCCCGGTACCGCCGGTCTGCCGGGTTCGCGACGGGTCGCCGCGGAAGAATGGCTCGCCGATGTGTTCTGCCTGGTCCTGCGAAAACCCCGGTCCTCGGTCGCGTACCCGGATTACCAGTTCGCCCCGCTCCATGGAGACCTGCAGGGTGACAGGACCGGCCGCCGCATCCGAATAGCGCAACGCGTTGCTGAGGAGGTTTTTGATGAGCAGTATCAGCCGGGCATCGTCAACGTTCGCAACCAGCGAATCGTCATCGAATACGAGATCTATTCTGTCCACATCCCGTTCGAAGTAGTCGGCAATCAGCTGCTCGACAAGCTCGCGCACCGCCACCGGTGTTCTGTTGAGCGGCGCGTGGCGCGTGTTCAATCGCTCGGCCTCGAGCAGTGTTGACACAATCTGCTCCATCTCTGCGATCTCGACGCGCAAGTCCTCTTTCTGATCGCCAGCCGGCAGGAACTCCAGCGCAAGTTTCAACCTGGACAACGGCGATCGAAGTTCGTGGCTGATGCCGAGCAACAAGTGCCGTTTGGCATCCAGCATGCCGCGTACGTCCGAGGCGAGCTTGTTGACGTCTTCTGCCAGGTCGCCAAGTTGATCCTTGCGATAGCCGGTGATGCGATGACCGAAGTCGCCCTTCCCGATCCTCGCTGCCCCTTCGCGAATGGAGTCGATCGGACTGAACAGCCAGCGCACCGCGATATAGGCGATGAAAAGCCAGAACAACCCGCTTCCGGCGATGATCGGCAGCAATGCCGTTCGCGATGGCGTGTCTGCAATGCGCGGCGAGGAAACCACTATCGCATACGAACCCTGGTCGATCTTGAGGAAACGGTGCTGATCGAGAACGGCAAACTCCACGTCTTCCAGTTCATTGAGCCAGGCCTCGGGATCCGCGCTGAATATTTCGCTGGCGCCGAACTTCAGCTCGCCCATCTGCGGGAAGTTCTCATCCGACGCCCAGTTGATATCCGGTCCTGCAATCCGGATGTCGACCGGCACCTTTTGCGTGATTGCAATAGCTCGCTCGATACGCGGTGGATCGCCAATATCCTGGCGAACATACTCGACGTGAAGCGCAAGGTGGCCGCTGATCAGTTCACGCAGGTCATCGCTGCTGTAAATCCAGCGTACGGCGGCAATCGTGCCGTAGACGAACAGGGCCGCCAAAGCCAGGAAGATGGCCAGCAGGCGAAATGACAGCGAGCGTCGCAGGCCCTCAAGCATCCGTGCGACGCCGCGCGATGAAGGAATAGCCGAAGCCCCAGATGGTCTGGATAAAGCGTGGCGGCTTTATCGGATCACCCAGCTTTTGCCGTAAGCGGCTGACCATGATGTCGACGGCGCGCGTCAGTATGGCCGCGTCGATGCCGCGCAGGTCATTCAGTATCTCGTCGCGAGAAACTTTCTTGCCGGCGCGCCTTGCCAGTATCACCAGTAACTCGAACTCCATAGAGGTCAGTTCGACACGTACGTCGTCCACCGACACCGATCTTGCTTCGGTATCGATGTCGATGCCCTCGAAGCGCAGCAACTTGGGGCCCGCATCGGCGCTGCCACTGCGGCGCAGCAGGCTTTGAATGCGCGCAACAAGTTCGCGGGGCTCGAAAGGCTTGCCGATGTAGTCGTCCGCACCGATCTCCAGCCCCGACACGCGATCGACGACGTCACCACGAGCCGTCAGCATGATGATGGGTATGCGGCTTGTTTGCCTGACCTCGCGGCAGATGTCGAAGCCGTCCCGCCCGGGCAACATGACATCGAGTAACAGAAGGTCGGGATCCGACCGGGACAGCCGTCTGAATCCCTCGTCCGCGTCCGCCGCACAATCCAGCGCGATACCGAACTGGCTCAGGTAGGTCTTGAGCAGTTGCGAGTGCTTGCGGTCGTCATCGATGAGCAGGACTTTGATCATGGTGACCATGATAGCCGCAAAAGCCTGCCGGGTATCCGCAACAGGCGCGCCGGATACAAACGGAAACAATCTGAAACAGGGCTGAAAACCATTCAAGGCGCGACATCCGCAGACTTGCGCCTCGACTTACAGAGGACCGAGCGATGAAACGCACTATTACCCGATTGCCAATTCTTGCCCTGCTGGCCATGGCCGCAGGCCTCAGCGGCTGCGACGATTCCGAGACGGTTGCGGCTGCCCCAGCCCCTGCCGACACGTTTCGCGTGCAGGTATTGCATGCGTCGCCGGATGCGCCGGCGGTCAATGTGCTGGTCGATGGCACCGAGGTGCTTGCCGACGTGGACTACAAGTCGGGCTCGGCTGCCCTGGAGCTGGAAGTCGGCGACTACGAAATCCAGGTCGACGGTATTACACCGGGTGGCGTGGCCACGGTCATCGGACCGGTGACCCTGGATTTCGCCGCCGACACCTTGTACAGCATCGTGGCCCTGAATGACGTAGCCAACATCGAACCGGTGGTGCTGCAGCAGCCGGATTCGGCCGTTCCGGCCGGCGCATCGAGAGTGCGCGTGTTGCATGCGGCGCCCATGGCTCCCGAGGTCGCCGTTTACGCAACTGCCCCGGGCGCCGACCTTGCAACGAGCGCCCCGCTCGGTACGTTCTCCTTCAAAGGTGATCTTGGCCCGGCGGAGGTGCCTGCGGGCGACTACCAGATACGCGTGACCCTGCCGAGCGATCCCGCTACGGTCGTATTCGATTCCGGCACGATCACGCTCGCTGACGGCGACGATCTCCTGGTCAGCGCCGTCGAGAATACGACCACCGGCGGGGCGCCCATCAGCCTCGTTGTGCTCACCGGTGCCGGTTCCGTTGAAATACTCGATGTCGGCACACCGGCCGATTTACGGGTCGTGCACGCCTCACCGGATGCGCCCGCGGTCGACATCATCGTGAACGACGATTTTGCCCAGCCGCTGGTGTCCGGGCTCGCGTTCCCGGATTTCACGCCATTCGTCAGTGTTCCTGCCGATACCTATAATGTGAAAGTCACGCCGGAGAACAACGCCGGTGTGATCGTCATAGATGCGGACCTGCCACTTGCGGCCGGCGAGAAGTACACGGTTATTGCCGTCGATTTGCTCGCCAGCATCGATGCGCTGGTGCTGAGTGACGACCCGCGATCCGTCGCGACCGAGGCAAAACTACGGCTGATCCATGCGTCGCCGGCTGCGGGCGCGGTGGACATCTACGTAACCGCGCCGGGCGCCGATATTGCGACCTTGGCGCCTGCCCTGGCGGCCGTACCGCTCAAGGCCAATACCGGTTTCCTGTCGCTGGCCCCGGGCTCGTACGATGTTTCAGTCACGCCGGCGGGCAGCAAGAACGTGGCGATATTCGCGAACGTGACGCTCGAGGCTGGTGGCGTCTACACCGCCATCGCCCGTGACGCTGCCGGTGGCGGCGCACCGCTCGGCCTGATCCTGCTGGACGACTTCATCAACTGAGACAGACGAAGATTTCATGACGATACTCGCAAAAAGCGCGACAGCACTGGCCGAGTCCGGATTCATTCCGGACCCGGCCATCCGTATTGGCATACGCCGCCTGGTCGAACAGCGGCGACGACAGATACTGCAACCGGGGCGGGACCGGGATGCGGCTCTCGATGCCTTCGT
>DATICC010000519.1:0-3052 GCA_035457045.1 Woeseiaceae bacterium
GCGATGTCCTCGCATTGCTCGTTGATCATCAGCAGGCGGTCGAACCCAACCGCGACTCCCGCGCAGGGCGGCATGCCGCTGCGCAGTGCCCCGATCAGGGCCTCGTCGAGCGGCACCAGCGACCGCGCTTTCCGCCGGCGGCGCTCCAGGTCCGTCTGCCAGCGCTGCCACAGGATGTCCGGGTCCAGAAGTTCGACATAGCCGTTGGCAAGTTCGAGGTCGCCGAGGAACAGCTCGAAGCGGTCCGCGACCGAGGCATCGTCCGGGTTGATCCTCGCCAGCGCCGCCTGCTCTGCAGGATAATGATAGATGACGGTGAGGCGGTCCTTGTCGAGAGCGGGGCCGATCCGGCTGCTCATGACGAGATCCAGCCAGTCATCCCTGTCGTCACCGATCGCGGATCTCAGGCGACTGTCGGCGCGCGCCGCCTCCGCGAGAGCCGAACAATCCGCGTGCCAGGGATCGATTCCTGCGTGGCGGACAAATGCCTCGCGGTAGCTCAAGGATACGGCTGCTCGCGGCAGCCACTGCGGCTCGAGCAGTTGCGTAACGAACTCGCAGCTTTCGCGGATCATGTCATCCAGTCCGTAGCCCTTCCGGTACCACTCTGCCATGGTGAACTCCGGCTGGTGGCGCTTGCCGGCCTCGCCGTCGCGAAACACCTTGCAGATCGAATAGATATCGGGGAAACCAGCGCATAACAACCTTTTCATGCGGTACTCGGGCGAGGTATGCAGGTAGCGATGCCGTCCGCCGTCCGCTTGCAACAGCGCGTGAATGCTGTCGATGTTAGGGTCCGACACCGCGCTGATGCCCAGTATCGGCGTCTCGACTTCGAGTACGTTGCGCGCCGCGAAGAATTTGCGCGCGGCCTCGAGCATTTGCGCGCGGCGCCGCGCCGTCGCCGCAGTGCAGGACGGCCGCCAGTCGGCAGCACCGGCCTCCGTAGCGCTCACGATCTGGAACCGGACAGGTTCGCGATGCGCTCGCCCATCTTCAGGCGATTGCCTGGCACCATGTTGTCGAGCCAGCTGCAATGATCGCCTGGCAGCAGCAGGATGACGGTCGATCCCATGTTGAACCAGCCCAGCAGGTCACCGCGCGCAAGCTGCCGGGTATGGCCGCCCTTGTGCAGGTTGCGCTCCTCGACCACGCCGCGCTTTCGCGGGCGAATTTCGCCGGTCCACGGTGTGGAGATGCTGCCGACGTGCAGGGCGCCTACGAACACGAGGATCATCGGCCCGGTTGCGCTGCGAAAATGGCAGATCAGTCGTTCGTTGCCGGTGAACAGGTCGGGCAGTCGGCTGACGGTGGTGTCGTTGACGCTGTACAGTTTTCCCGGGACGTATCGTGCGCTGACGAGCTCGCAGGCCGCCGGGCAATGCACGCGATGGTAGTTGTACGGAGCGAGATACAGCGTTGCGTATGACCCGTCGGAAAAATCACGGGTGTCCGCAAGGTCCGTGGCCAGCAGGTCGGTCAGCGTGTAATCGATGCCCTTGGCCTGAAGCAGGGTCTCGCCGTTCAGTCGGCCCGCCGCGCTGACCGTCCCGTCGACCGGAGAAACCAGCACGTTCGGCTGCGTATCGATGGGCCTCGCACCCGCGGCGAGTTCCCTGGTAAAAAATGCGTTGAAATTGGCAAATCCATCCGGAACGGGCAATGCGGCCTCGTTGACGTCGACCTTGTAAGCGGCAGCGAAGCGCGTGATCAGCCAGTTCTTGACCGGCCTGAGGGTGATCCGCGACAGCCGGTAAACGATGCGGGTCATGAGGTGTTTCGGCAGCACGCGCTGCAACAGCACGAACAGAGTGCCGGCCAGGCTATCGATATATGCGCGTTCAGTTGTCATTGTCGTCGAGTCGTGTCTGCACCTCGGCCTCGATGGCCAGCAGGCCGGCGTCGTCATAATGAAGTTGCAGCAGCACGCTGGCACCGGGCAACACGGCCTTCAGCGGATCGATCAGCATGATGTGCTTTCCGCCCGGCTCGAATCGCATTTGCGACCCGGCTTCCACAACGATCGATGCGAGCGGCCGCATGCTGGCCACGCCATTCGAAATCGTGGTCTCGTGCAGCTCGGCCCGGGCGAATGCCGGGCTCGATGCACCGTGCAGTGTGATGGATCGAGAGGAGCGGTTCTCGAGGTCCAGGTAGGCCACGCTCGCGGTACGGCCGGGCAAGGGCGCAAAAAGCCTTGCATGACTTGCGACCAGGGCAGGGCTGTCACCCTCGCCACAGCCTTGCAGCGCCAGTGCGAAGGCGAGCAGGACAAGGGCAGGCCGGGTCATCCGGCGTCCACGAGCGTTTGCAGATCGGAGACCAGGGCTTCGGTATCCAGCGGGGCAGTGAAGAGCGCCTGCAGTTCAGCCTCGCGGTTGATCAGGAGGACTGCTGTCGAATGACTGACGGTGTAGTCCGGTCCGGTGGAGTCTTCCCTCGCATAGTAGATGCCGAGGGCGGAAGCCAGCTTTTGCAGTTCGGCGGCATCGCCGCGCACCCCCGTCACGCCTTCGCCGAAATGCCCTGTATAGGCTTTCAGTATGTCCGTTGTGTCTCGTTCCGGGTCGACACTTATTAATATGATCTCGGGCAGGCGCGCGGCATTTCCCGGCCGGCCGGCAAGTTCGCGCCGGGCAAAGGCCAGTTGCTGCAAGGTGGCCGGGCAGATGTCCGGGCAATGGGTGAAGCCGAAGAACAGCAGCGACGGGTGCCCCAGGAGGGATTCGCGAGTGAATGCCACGCCGTCCTGATCGACCATGTGAAATTCCGGCAGGGCGGCGGGCTCCGGGAATACGGTCGCCAGCCGGACCGCCTCCGTTGCCTCATCGATATGGCGAATCGCAAATACCGCGGCTCCGCTTGTAACCAGCAAGGCAATGGCCAGGAGCAAGATGTGCTTTTGCGTACTCATCGCCCGGCATTCTAACCCCAGCGACGCAGCGCAAAGAAAATGGTGCCGGATCACTGCTGTCCATAAATGAGGTCAGGACGGTCACCGCGAAAATGGTGCCGGGTTTATTTAGCAACTTGGCAGGGCACGGCAGCCGGG
>DATICC010000520.1:0-19139 GCA_035457045.1 Woeseiaceae bacterium
AGAGCGATTTGCGGGCAGAATTGCACGTGCAATTATTGCGGCGCGCACATCCAGAGCAATTACCCGGACCGGGCAGCTGGCGGAGCTGATTGCGTCTGTCGCTCCGGCGAAGAACCGCAGAATTCATCCGGCGACAAAGACGTTTCAGGCAATCCGGATTTTCATCAATCGCGAGCTGGAACAACTGGATGCTGCTCTCGCGGCTTCGCTCAGCCTCCTGGCCCCGGGTGGCCGCCTTTGCGTGATCAGCTTTCATTCGCTGGAGGACCGGAAGGTCAAAAGATTCCTGCGTAACGCGTCACGCGAACCCGAGCAATATCGCGGCATGCCGTCGATTCCTGAACGGTTTCGCCCGCAATTGAAGTTGATCGGCAAAGCCGTGGCGGCAAACGCCGACGAGATTGCCGACAACCCCCGGGCGCGCAGCGCACACCTCCGGACGGCGGAGCGCATCTGATGCAAATCACGATCAGACGACAACCGGTGGTCCTGATGATGGTGATGGTGGCAATTTGCTTCTTCTCCGCACTCGCACTGATCTACACCAAACACGAATCACGCAAGTTGTTCATCGAACTCGAGCAGCTTACGTCCGAGCGTGATGAACTGAATATCGAATGGGGCCAGTTGCAGATCGAGCAGAGCACCTGGGCGACGCATGCGCGCATCGAAAAGGTAGCCATCGAAGAGCTGTCGCTGGCGCGACCCGCGACATCGGAAATCTTCGTTATTGAACGCCAATGACCCGCGGAGCAGAGACCAAAGAACAGACTGCGCGGCGATTTGTCGGCAGAGCGATGCTGGTAATGGCGTTCTTCGTGGTTGCCGCAAGCTCGTTGCTGGCTCGCGCAGTGCAACTTCAGGTGCTCAACAAGGACTTTCTGAACCAGCAGGCGGATTCGCGCCACCTGCGCACTGAGAGGATTTCGGCGCACCGCGGGTCGATCACGGACAGGAACGGTGAGCCGCTCGCCATCAGCACGCCGGTCGACAGTGTCTGGGCAAATCCGAAGGAGCTTGCATCTGCCGTCGACCGGGTACCCGAGCTTGCAAAGACGTTGAAGCTCGATTCGCAGCTGCTGATGCGCCGTATCACGCAGAGCATGGACAAGGAGTTTTTGTATCTCAAGCGCCACCTCAGCCCGGAGCAGGCTCAGCAGGTAATGGCGCTGAAACTGCCGGGTGTCAACGTGCTTCGCGAATACCGCCGCTATTATCCGTCCGGAGAAGTTGCGGGACACCTCGTCGGTTTTACCAGCGTCGACGACGACGGCCAGGAGGGTCTCGAACTCGAATTCAATCATTGGCTGAGCGGCGAATCCGGTGCCAAGCGAGTGCTCAAGGACAGGCTCGGAAGGGCGGTCGAGAACGTCGAGAGCATTCGCCCGCCACATCACGGCAGGGATCTCCGATCAAGCATCGATCTGCGGCTTCAGTACCTGGCTTATCGCGCACTGAAGTCGGCGATACAACGGCACCGGGCCGAGTCCGGATCCATTGTCTTGCTCGACGTGCAAACGGGCGAAGTACTCGCCATGGTCAACCAGCCGTCTTACAACCCAAACGATCGCGCCCAGTACTCCGCCGAGCGTTACCGCAACCGCGCGATCACCGACATTTTCGAACCGGGTTCGAGCATCAAGCCGCTGGTCCTTGCTGCGGCGCTCGAGAGCGGACGATACCGGCCGGGAAGCACAGTGGATACGGCACCGGGATTCGTGGTCGTGGGGCCAAAAAAAATCGAAGACACCAGCAATCTCGGGCGCGTCAGTCTGACCACCGTCCTGTCACGTTCGAGCAACGTCGGCGTAACGAAAGTTGCCATGTCTCTCGAGCCGGACCAGCTGTGGAGCACCATGACGCAATTCGGCCTCGGATCGCTGACGGCAAGCGGGTTTCCTGGTGAATCGGCTGGATTGCTCACCCACTACAACCACTGGCAGGAAATCAGCCAGGCCACACTTGCTTACGGTTATGGCATTTCGGTTACGCCGTTGCAGATGGCGCAGGCGTACGCTGCGTTGGGCAGCGACGGAATCCTGCGGCCGGTCTCGCTGATCGCGTTGGATGAGCCCAATGAAGGCGAGCGCATTCTGTCGAGTGAAACATCCCGCGCGATTCGCCGAATGATGGAAGAAGTAGTGCGGCCGGGCGGTACGGGCACCAAGGCAAGCATTATCGGCTACCGTGTGGCCGGAAAAACAGGCACCGCGTGGAAGTTCGCCGCCGGCGGCTACTCGCACGACAAGTACCTGTCGATCTTTGCCGGACTGGCGCCGGCCAGCGATCCGCGCCTCGCCGCCGTGGTCGTCATCGACGAACCCACAGGAGACCTGTATTACGGAAGCGACGTGGCCGCGCCGGTCTTTGCCGAGGTCATTGCCGAATCCCTGAGACTGCTTGCTGTCCCTCCCGATGCGCTGCCGGCGCAGCGCAGCGACACCCTGATGCAGGCCATGAGTCAATGAGCATGCCAGCTGAACTTATTCGGCCGCACGTAACCCTCGATCAGTTGCTCAAGGGTATTGGCAACGCACCGGCGATCAGGATTCACGGCTTGTCGAGTGATAGCCGCAAGCTGCGCAAGGCTGATGTATTCGTCGCACTCGCCGGTGAGTCGTCGCACGGCCTGGACTTCATCGGACAGGCCATTGCGGCGGGCGTCGCGGCAATACTTTATGACCCGCTGACGACGAAAGCCGATCCGCAGCAGTGCAACGTGCCGCTCATACCGGTCAACGATCTCGCCATTCGGGTCGGGGACATCGCCAACCGATGGTATGGGCATCCTTCTGCGCAGATGGCGGTTACCGGAGTCACGGGAACCAACGGCAAGACCACCGTCGCATTCCTGATTGCACAATGCCGGCAGCTGTTGCAGTACAAATCAGGCTACATCGGAACCCTCGGCGCCGGCATGGACGAGCTGCGCGACGACGGTGCAATGACCACGCCTGCGTGCATCGATTTGCACGAAATGCTTGCCGGGTTTCACGATGCAGGCGCGACCCATGTCGCGCTCGAGGTGTCATCGCATGGCATCCGCCAGGAGCGCATCGCCGGCGTGCATTTCGAGTCGGCGATCTTTACCAATCTGAGCCGCGATCACATCGACTACCACGGTGACATGCAGTCATACGGCGATACCAAGGCGCGGCTGTTCCTCGAACACGACTTGAAGCACCGGATCGTCAATATCGATTGCCCGTTCGGCCGGGAGCTGGCAGCGCGGTGCGCGGACAATGTCGTGACGGTGTCGACCCGGGACCAGACGCAAGGCGGCGGGCGCGCGTTCCTGCACGTGCACAAGATCTCGCCGCTGGATGAGGGCTCGCTCATGGAATTTGCGGGCAGCTGGGGCGACGGCAGCCTGCAGCTGCCGCTGTATGGCAGTTTCAACGTGTCCAATGCGGCAGCAGTGCTCGCTTTGCTGCTGGCGCAGGGCGTCGGCCGGGACGATGCCTGCCGCGCATTGCAGAACGTGACAGCGCCTGCGGGCCGCATGCAACGCCTGCTGCATGCGGCCCTGCCTGCAGTATTCGTCGACTACGCGCATACGCCGGCCGGCCTCGAGGCGGCGCTGCTGGCGTTACGGCCGCATTGCACCGGCAGGCTCTGGTGTGTCTTCGGTTGTGGGGGAGAGCGCGATCAGGGCAAACGCCCGATGATGGGTGAGATCGCATCCCGTCTGGCGGACCGCAACGTCGTAACCAACGACAATCCGCGGCGCGAGGCGCCGGAAGCAATCATTGCGCAGATCCTGGCCGGCATGCCGGGCGGCACAGCTGCCTCCACAGTCGTCATTGAGGATCGCGCGGCGGCTATTGCCTACGCCATCAGTCGTGCCGAGGACGATGACCTGATACTCATCGCCGGCAAGGGTCACGAGCAGTACCAGTTGACCGGAAACATACGCCGGCCGTTCTCGGATTACGCAATCGCTTTCGCCAATCTGTCCGCACGCCAGGTTCATGGCGCGGGCCGGACATGATGGAGGGCACCTTGTCACAGGCGGCACGAGTCATGCAGGGCACGTTACACGGTCGCGATGGCCGTTTCAGCGGCATCAGCACCGATACGAGAACGATCCAGTCCGGAGAAATGTTCTTTGCACTGCAAGGGCCGAATTTCGATGGCAACCAGTTCACAGGCGTCGCCGCAGACAAGCAAGCGGCCGCCGCGGTCGTCAACGCGATTAGCGGCGTGGCAATCGCGCAGATCGTCGTCGACGACGCGCGACTTGCGCTCGGACGGCTTGCTGCCGACTGGCGGCGCCGCATGCCGGCGACCATCGTTGGCATAACGGGATCCAACGGCAAGACGACGCTCAAAGAACTGGTTACGAGTTGCCTGTCACGTTCCGCCAGCACGCTGGCAACCCGTGGAAATCTGAACAACGATATCGGCGTACCGACGATGCTCTCGCAGCTGTCCACAGGCCACCGTTACGCGGTGATCGAAATGGGCGCGAATCATGCCGGTGAAATCGCATACCTGGCAGGGATCACGGCGGCAGACGTCGTCGCGATTACCAATGCCGGCCCGGCACATCTGGAGGGTTTCGGCTCGATCGAGGGAGTTGCGAGGGCCAAGGGCGAGATCCTCGACAACCCGGTCCGGCCGGCAATCGCGGTACTGAATGCAGACGACAAGTACTTCGAATACTGGGCTTCCCGCGTCGCCGACACGGACGTGATCACTTTCGGTCTTGGCGACAGCGCAATGGTTCGTGCGAGCAATATCGAGGCAACGGATTTCGGTTCGCGGTTTGTACTGCACGTAAAAGGCGAATCGATACCGGTTACATTGCGGCTCGCGGGTCGACACAATGTCGCGAATGCCTGTGCGGCGGCGGCGATTGCCAGCGGGCTCGGACTGTCGGCGGCGATGATCCAGGCGGGTCTCGAAGCAGTCCAGCCGGTCAGCGGCCGGCTGCAACCCATCACGGCGGCGGGCGGCTTCGTGATCTACAACGACAGCTACAATGCCAACCCGCAAAGCGTGATTGCTGCCGCGAACTTCCTGGCAAGCCAGGGAGGGGATACCTGTCTCGTCCTCGGCGACATGGGCGAGCTCGGCGCCAGATCGGCCGACCTGCACACGGCAGTCGGCCAAGCCGCGAAAGAACTTGGCATCCATCGCCTTTTTGCAACCGGAGCTTTGTCGAAGCACACCGTTGCGGCATTCGGTGAGGGCGGTCATTGGTTCGGTTCCGCTGCGGAGCTGGTCGACGAACTGCGCAAGGTACTTACCCCTGAATGCCGCGTGCTGGTCAAAGGCTCACGCTCGGCCCGTATGGAACGCGTTGTTGACGCGCTGCATCCGCAGGCCGGGGCGACGGGGGCGAATTAGGCATGCTGCTGTATCTCACCAACTACCTTGCGCAGTTCGAGTCCGGGTTCGGCGTATTCCACTACCTGACCATGCGCGCAATCCTCAGTGCACTCACGGCATTGGCGCTCTCCTTCGTTATCGGGCCGAAAATGATCGCCAGGCTGACCCTGAATCAGGTGGGACAGCCGGTGCGCGAATTCGGTCCGTCATCGCATTTGCCCAAAGCCGGTACGCCGACCATGGGCGGCGCACTGATCATAACGGCGATCGTCTTCAGCACCGTGCTTTGGGCCGACCTTGAAAACCGTTTCATCTGGGTCGTGCTGTTCGTTACGTTGGCTTTCGGTGTCATCGGTTACGTCGATGACTACAAGAAACTGGTATTGCGGAATCCGGCCGGGCTCTCGGCAGGCCAGAAACTCTTCTGGCAATCCACTGCCGCGGCCCTTGCTGCCGTCGCGCTCTACATGATGGCGACGGATGAAGCCGCCACGTCGCTGCTGATTCCTTATTTCAAGGATCTGGCGCTGCCGCTTGGCATGTTCCAGGTGGCCGTAACGTTCCTGTTCATAGTTGGGTTCAGCAACGCGGTCAACCTGACCGACGGGCTCGATGGTCTGGCCATCATGCCCACGGTTCTGGTAGGCGGCGCGCTCGGCGTATTTGCCTATGTAACCGGCAATGTCAATTTTTCAGATTACCTTGGTATTCCCTACATAAGCGGGAGTGGGGAAATCCTCGTTTTTTGCGCCGCAATGTCTGGCGCCGGGCTCGGGTTCCTGTGGTTCAACACGTATCCGGCTCAGGTTTTCATGGGAGATATCGGTGCACTATCGCTTGGTGCAGCCCTTGGTGTTGTAGCGGTCGTCGTCCGGCAGGAAATAATCCTCGCCATCATGGGCGGAGTGTTCGTCGTCGAAACTGTGTCGGTGATTATCCAGGTTGCTTCTTTCAAGCTGACCGGCCGACGGGTTTTCCGGATGGCGCCGCTACACCATCATTTTGAACTCAAGGGCTGGGCCGAACCGAAGGTCATCGTTCGCTTCTGGATCATAACTGTAATCCTGGTATTGATCGGACTTGCGAGTCTGAAAATACGATGAAATGCGCATGAACGCAGCCAGAGCCAAAAAAAGACGCGCCAGGCATGAGCTGCCCACGCCGGTGACGAACGGCATGGACCTCGTCTTCGGTCTCGGCGCCAGCGGGCTCTCGGTTGCACGCTACCTGATGCGGAAGTCGGCGAATGCCATCTATGTCGATACGCGGAACGATCCGCCAGCGCTCGATGCGCTGATGGAAATGCAACCCGACGCCAACGTAAGTCTCGGCAGACCGCCCATTGCATTGTTGCGCGGCGTCTCGCGAGTAATCGTGTCGCCGGGCATTCCCGACAACGATCCGTTCATTGCCGCAGCACGCCGGCAGGGCCTGCAGGTCGTTTCGGACATCGCCTTGTTCGTTGCCGAAGCCCGCGCACCGTTCGTGGCGATCACCGGTTCGAACGGCAAGAGTACCGTGACGACCCTGATTGCGATGATGTGCGAGGCAGACGGCAGGCGCAGCCTGGCGGGCGCGAATCTCGGCACCCCGGCCCTCGACCTGCTGACAGAAGAGACACCGGATTTCTACGTGCTCGAATTGTCGAGTTTCCAGTTGCAGCGCACACCGAGCCTGCCGGCGGAAGTCGCAGTTCTGCTCAACATATCCCCGGATCACCTCGACTGGCACGCCAGTGTCGATGAGTACCGCGCAGCGAAGTACCGCATCTACAGGGAGGCCCGGGCCGCGGTATTCAATCGCAGCGACGAATCGGCGAAGTCGCACCTGCCGGCCTCGATTCCGACGATAAGCTTTGGCATGGACCGACCCGCCGAAGGCCAGTACGGCATTCTCGTGGAGGATGGGCAGGTATTCCTGGCACGCGGTGAGCAACTGCTCCTGGCGGCATCAGAGATGGCCATGGTAGGCGCACACAATCAGGCCAATGCGCTTGCCGCACTTGCGGCCGGCGAGCTTCTCGGCCTGTCCCTGTCACCCATGTTGCAGGTACTGAACGAGTTTCCCGGCTTGCCGCATCGCATGCAATTCGTACGGCAACTGAACGGCGCTGACTACATCAACGATTCCAAAGCAACAAACATCGGGGCCGCCACTGCGGCGGTGGATTCCGTGCCCGGCCCGGTCCTGCTGATTGCAGGCGGCGACGGCAAGGGTGGAGAGTTTGGCGAATTCGCCAAAGCCGTGTGCACGAAGTTGCGTGCCGCGATACTCATCGGGCGCGATGCGCCTCTGATAGCCGATGCTTTCAATCAGCTGGCCCCGGTGTACATGGCGGCCAACATGAAGAACGCCGTACTCAAAGCGACGGAGCTTGCACAGCCGGGCGATACAGTGCTGCTGGCTCCTGCGTGTGCCAGTTTCGATCAGTACCGGAACTATCAACACCGGGGCGACGACTTCACCGACCTCGTCAGGGCATTGCCGTCTTGAGTGCCAGCAGCGTAACAATGCCCTTTCCGGCGAGGCTACGGTCACCGCTGCAATTCGATCACGTGTTGCTGACGATTGCGCTGGTGCTGTTGATCGGCGGACTCGTAATCCTCGCATCGGCTTCCATCTCCATATCGGATGGTGTTGGCGGCGAACCGTTCTACTACGTTGAAAGGCAACTGTTTGCAGCATTGGTCGGCGCGGTTGCCGCGTTCTTCTGCCTGCTGGTGCCAATGCACGTCTGGCAGAGCCTGGGCCCCCTGATGCTGCTGCTCGGCCTGGCGTTGCTCGCAGTGGTGCTCGTTCCGGGCGTCGGTTATACCGTTAACGGCAGTACCCGATGGTTGCGCGTCGGCATGATGAACCTGCAGGTGTCGGAACCGGCCAGGTTGTGCCTGCTGCTTTACGTGGCCGGCTACCTGGTACGCCAGAACAAGTGCCTGCGCGAGAGATTCAGCGGATTCCTCAGGCCGATGCTCGTTTTGACCATTGCCTGCGGACTGTTGCTTGCCGAGCCGGATTTCGGCGCTGCCATCGTGCTCCTGGCGACGGTCCTTGCCATGTTGTTCGTTGCAGGCGCCCGCTGGCGCGACTTTTTCCTGTTTTTCGGGGTGGCTCTGGCCGCGATGGCAGCGCTGGCCATGACTTCCGACTACCGTCTGAAACGACTGACCGGGTTTCTCGATCCGTGGTCGGACCCTTTCAATTCGGGCTTTCAGCTGACCCAGTCCCTGATTGCAATCGGACGGGGCGAATGGTTCGGCGTAGGCCTCGGCGGCGGCGTGCAAAAGCTCTTCTATTTGCCGGAGGCGCATACGGATTTCGTCTTTGCCGTATTCGCCGAGGAATTCGGCCTGCTGGGTTCGGTGTTACTGATCGGTCTGTTCTTCGCACTGCTGTGGCGAATCTTTCGGCTGGCTGTGCGCGCCTACGAATCGGAGCGGCATTTCGAGGCATTCCTGGCTGTTGGCATCGGCACCTGGTTCGGTTTGCAGGCGTTCATCAATGTCGGTGTGAACATGGGCCTTCTTCCGACCAAGGGACTGACGTTACCGCTGATCAGTTACGGCCGGAGCAGCCTGATCGTCATGATGATCGCCATCGGCCTGCTGCTGCGCGTGCACCACGAACTTGCGGTCGACGCGCGTCCGGCGAATCGCCGGAAGCCACTTACCGGGGTGGGCAAATGAACGCTCCCATACTGCGTCCAATCATGGTCATGGCCGGCGGCACCGGCGGGCATGTCTATCCGGCGCTGGCGGTGGCACGCGCACTGGCATCGCACTCCTGTCGCATCGTCTGGCTGGGCACGCATCGCGGGCTCGAAGCGCGCATCGTTCCGGCGGCTGGCATCGACATGGAATGGATAAGTGTTCAGGGCCTGCGTGGCAAGGGAATCATGACGCTCGTGCTTGCGCCGTTCCGGCTGCTGCTGGCGTTGTACCAGTCCCTTCGGGCCATGCATCGCCACAGGCCGGCAGCCGTGCTCGGCATGGGCGGATTTGTCAGCGGGCCGGGCGGCCTCGCTGCGTGGATGACACGGCGACCGTTGCTCATACACGAACAGAACGCGGTTGCCGGATTGACCAACAGACTTCTGGCGCGTCTTGCCCGGGTTGTGCTTCAGGCCTTCCCGGGCAGTTTTCCGCCCGGCGTCAAATGCGAAACCGTGGGTAACCCGGTGCGCAGCGAGATAACCGCGTTGCCGGAGCCGGCGCAGAGATTCTGCGGCAGGACCGGTCCCCTGCGACTACTGGTTCTGGGCGGGAGCCAGGGCGCGCTCGCACTGAATCGCGGCATACCCGGCGCGCTAGCGAGGCTGCCATCCGACAGGCGGCCGCTGGTGCGACACCAGACCGGCGAGCGCACGCTCGATGAAGCACGCGCGGCCTACCGGCAGCATGGCGTCGAGGCTGAATTGCTGCCGTTCATCGAGGACATGGCAGCCGCCTACGCATGGGCGGACCTGGCCATCTGCCGTGCCGGTGCGTTGACTGTCGCGGAACTGGCAGCGGCAGGCCTAGCCGCGATCTTCATTCCGTTTCCGGCAGCGGTCGACGACCACCAGACGGCGAACGCAAGTGCCATGGTCGAGGCCGGAGCCGCCGCAATGATTGCCGAACGAGATATGAATGACGCGACGCTGGCACGGCTCCTGGCCGAATGGCTCGCCAGTCGTGATGAGCTGTGCCTGCGCGCCGGGAAGGCGAGGGCGCTGGCGATGCCGGATGCGTTGCACCGGATCACCGGCACCTGCCTCGAACTCGCGGGAATGACGACATGATCAAGCGCATGCGCCGCATCCACTGCGTGCATTTCGTCGGCATCGGCGGGTCCGGCATGTCCGGCATCGCCGAGGTCATGCTGAGCCTCGGTTACCAGGTGCAGGGCTCGGACCTGAAGAACAATGCGCAGGTGCAAAGGCTCCGCAGGCTCGGCGCCACCGTCTTCATCGGTCACGACGCGGCCAACGTCGCGGATGCCGACGCAGTCGTGGTTTCGAGCGCGGTGGACAACAGCAATCCCGAGGTCGCTGCGGCCAGACAGGACCTGTTACCGGTCGTGCCGCGCGCCGAGATGCTCGCCGAACTCATGCGATTCCGCTATTCGATTGCGGTGGCCGGTACGCACGGCAAGACCACGACGACCAGCCTGATCGCGAGCGTACTCGCGGAAGGAGGGCTCGACCCGACCTTCGTTATCGGGGGCAGGCTGAAGAGCGCCGACAGCAACGCAAGGCTCGGCCAGGGCGAATACCTGGTGGCCGAAGCGGATGAAAGCGACGCCTCGTTCTCCCACCTGAAACCGATGCTCGCTGTGGTCACCAACATCGATGCCGATCACATGTCGACTTATGACGGCGATATCGAGAAACTCCGGCAGGGATTCATTGAGTTCCTGCACAACCTGCCATTCTATGGATTGGCCGTCGTGTGCGCCGACGACCCCGGTAATCGCACCATTCTTGGCAGAATCGGCAGGTCAGTAATCACTTACGGTGTGGATGGCGACGCGGACGTTTGTGCGCACGATATCGTTTTCAGCGGCGGCGCCTCGTCGTTTGTAGTAACTCGCGAAGGTCGTGACGACACATTGCAGGTTCGGCTGAAATTGCCCGGCCTGCACAACGTGCGCAACGCACTCGCTGCAATTGCCGTTGCCGGTGAACTCCAGATCAGCGACAAGGCCGTAGCCGACGCCCTTGCCGGTTTCGAGGGTATCGATCGGCGCTTCCAGAATCTCGGCGAGATTCGCATCGCGGGCGGTCGTGTCACCCTTTTCGACGACTACGGCCATCATCCGACGGAGGTAGCTGCGACGCTGGCATCGGCGCGCAGCGGCTGGCCCGGGCGGCGCATCGTGCTCGTATTCCAGCCGCACCGCTACACACGCACGCGTGATCTGCTGGACGACTTTGCGTCGGTACTGGCGAGCGCCGATGTACTCCTGTTGCTCGAGGTCTACGCAGCCGGTGAGGCACCGATTGCCGGCGCGGACGGTCGTGCGATCGCACGCGCGGTTCGCAGTCGTGGGGGTGTGGAGCCGGTTTTCGTCGAGTCACTCGACAAGCTGCCGGCTGCACTCGATGGCCTGCTGAAGGACGGAGACTTGTTGCTGACCATGGGTGCGGGAGACATCGGGGCCTTCGCCACCGGCCTGCCCGACAAACTTTCGGTGAAACCACGCCTGGAGCTTCGCAAATGAAAGCCGCCCCGCAGGAAACGTGGCACGAAACATGGCACGAAGCGTGGCTCGCAAACCGGCAGGTAAGGTCATGATGGCCGCAATCAAACCACCGCCGGCTGCCGGCGAGATCCGACAGAACGAACCGATGAGCCGGCACACCTCATGGCGCGTCGGGGGTCCGGCCGAGGTCTTCTTCAGGCCTGCGGGACTGGCAGATCTTTCTGCATTCCTGCGCGAGCTGCACCCTGCTGTGCCGCTGTTCTGGTTCGGCCTTGGAAGCAATCTGCTGGTCCGGGACGGCGGAATTCCGGGTGTCGTGATTGCCACGGCTGGAGTGTTCAATACGCTGGAGAAAATCGGCGACCATCGCGTTCGCGCCGGCTCCAGCGTTCCCTGCACACAACTTGCGCGGCAGTGCATCCGCTGGAACCTCGGCCCGTCGGAGTTTTTTGCCGGTATTCCGGGCGCGGTCGGTGGCGCCCTTGCCATGAACGCGGGTGCGCACGGTGGCGAGACCTGGGAACGCGTGCGCAATGTCACCACCATCAACAGGGCAGGGGAAGTCCGGCAGCGGCCACCGCGGGACTTCAAGATCGCCTATCGCCACGTGACCGGACCAGCCAACGAATGGTTCGTCGAGGCGGAGTTCGAATTCGATCCACAGGCCAAACCGAGCATGGATACGCTGAAGGCGATGCTGGCCCGGCGCAAGGACACGCAGCCGCTCGGATTGCCGAGTTGCGGCTCGGTGTTCCGCAATCCGCCCGGCGATCACGCCGCCAGGCTCATCGAGACCGCGGGACTCAAGGGGCATCGCATCGGCGGCGCCGAAGTCTCGGCCAAGCACGCCAACTTCATCATTAACCGCGATAACGCGAGCGCGGCGGATATCGAGCGGCTCATCACTTTCGTTCAGGAAACCGTGCGCGCGCAAACCGGCATCGAGTTGCAGCACGAGGTACGTATCGTGGGCGAGGCATCGAAATGAGCACCGGCGCAA
Source organism: Woeseiaceae bacterium (assembly GCA_035457045.1). Classification (GTDB taxonomy): domain Bacteria; phylum Pseudomonadota; class Gammaproteobacteria; order Steroidobacterales; family Woeseiaceae; genus JAKEGN01. The sequence continues at coordinate 12,515 of DATICC010000520.1, forward strand.
GAGAAAAGCGCAATCGCATCGGCAAGGCGTCGGACTTCGGTCGTGTAGCTGTTCTGCTGGGCGGCTCATCGAGCGAAAGAAAGGTGTCCCTAGATACCGGTACCGCGGTACTCACGGCGCTGCTCAAACGCGGTATCGATGCGGTTGCCTGGGATCCTGCCGAACACGGCATGCGGGACTTTGCCGAACGCGGATTCGACCGCGCCTGGATTGCATTGCACGGCGCCGGTGGTGAAGACGGGTCGATGCAGGGTGCCCTGCAGTGCCTGGGTACGCCGTACACCGGCAGCGGGGTAATGGCGTCCGCACTGGCAATGGACAAGGTCCGCAGCAAACAGCTGTTTCGCGCTGTCGGTGTGATCACGCCGGAGTTCGAGGTCATTCACGTCGTCGACGACGCAAGGGCGGCAGCCGAACGACTGGGGTATCCACTGGTACTGAAGCCTGCGGGTCAGGGATCGAGTGTGGGCATGAGCAAGGTCCTCGGTCCCGGCGAGCTTGCGGCCGCGGCGAAACTGGCTCTCGGTTTCGGTGACCCGGCAATTATGGAGCGTTGCATCACCGGTGATGAAATCACGGTGGCCGTGTTGCAGGGCGAGGCTTTGCCCAGTATTCGCATCGTGACTCCGCGAATCTTCTACGACTACAAAGCGAAGTACGAAGCAGACTCGACACAGTACTTCTGTCCTGGAACGGATGACGTCAATCTCGAAAATGCATATCGCGAGACGGCAATGCGCGCATTCGAAGCGCTGGGCTGTTCCGGCTGGGGCCGCGTCGACCTGATGGTCGGCGGCGACGGCGTGCTGCATGTGCTGGAAGTGAATACTGTGCCTGGCATGACCAGCCACAGCCTGGTGCCGATGGCGGCGAAAGTCGCCGGCATCGACTTCGCCGAACTCTGCTGGCGAATTCTCGAGACCAGCTTCGCCCGGGGGAACGAATTGCCAGCGATGGGAGTCGCCGCCAATGACGCGTAGCCAGGCAAAGAGGCGCAAGCCGGCAAGGGCATGGCCGTTTGCCTTGCCGAAGCTGCGGCTGGCCAGGCTCTCGGGCCTCGTTGTCGCCGTGGCAGCGATCGTTTTGACGTATCAGTTCAGCAGTCGCCTGTTGGACAGGCCGATTGCCTCGATCACGATCGAGGGACCGTTCCTAAGGGTCAGCGCACTGCAGATCGAAGGAGTCATCAGCGACGAGCTGCAACACGGATTCCTCAGCGCGGACCTCGGCTTGCTTCGCGACCTGGTGGTCGGCCTGCCATGGATTGACCAGGCGACCGTGGCGCGGCGCTGGCCAAACCGGCTGCAGATCACGGTAACGGAGCAGACACCTGCCGCCTGCTGGGGAGAACGCGGTTTGCTCAATACGCGCGGTGAATTGTTCATCACGGATGCACGACACATCCCGGCCGAACTGCCGCGATTGAGCGGCCCGGAGGATCAGGCAGCTGCAGTTGCCAGGCGCTATCTGCAAATTCGCGAGCAGCTGATCCCGATGGGACTCGACGTACGTCGCTTGCATCTCGATGCGCGCGGCGCCTGGGACATGACCTTGCAGAACGGGATCGGTGTCAGGCTCGGACGACAGAATGTCGATGAGCGGACCACGCTGTTTCTCGAAGTGGTTGCGGACATCGTCTCGAGCCGCGAGGCGGATATCGAGTTTGTCGACATGCGCTACAGCAATGGATTCACGATCGGCTGGAAGAAAGGGTCGGGCTCACCGAAGGAAATGCCACAGGAAACGAATGAAAAAATGGTTGCGGGAAGGATCGGCTGAGTGAATAAACGCGCAGACAAGAACCTGATTGTCGGACTGGATATCGGCACGTCCAAGGTTGTGGCGATCGTGGGGGAAGTGAATTCCGACGGCAGGATCGAAGTTGTCGGCATCGGCTCACACCCGTCACGCGGCCTGAAGAAAGGCGTGGTCGTCAATATCGAGTCGACAGTTCATTCGATACAGCGCGCCGTCGAAGAGGCGGAGCTGATGGCCGGCTGCGACATTCACTCGGTCTACACGGGCATAGCCGGAAGTCATGTACGCAGCCTGAACTCTCACGGAATTGTGGCGATCCGTGACAAGGAAGTGAGTGCGGGCGACGTCGATCGAGTCATCGATGCGGCGCGCGCCGTTGCGATTCCCGCGGACCAGAAGATTCTCCACATCCTTCCGCAGGAATTCCTGATCGACAACCAGGAGGGCATCCGGGAACCGATAGGAATGTCGGGCGTCAGGCTCGAGGCCAAGGTACACATGGTTACCGGTGCCGAAAGCGCAGCACAGAACATCGTCAAGTGCGTGCAGCGTTGCGGTCTTCAGGTCGAAGACATCGTGCTGGAGCAACTTGCGTCGAGCTATTCGGTGCTCACGGACGACGAGAAAGAACTCGGAGTCTGTATCGTGGACATCGGCGGAGGCACCACGGATCTTGCCGTGTTTCTCGGCGGCGCAATCCAGCACACCGCGGTCATCCCGATTGCCGGTGACCAGGTTACCAATGACATTGCCGTTTCAATGCGCACGCCGACGCAGTATGCCGAGGAAATCAAGATCAAATACGCGTGCGCTCTTTCGCAGCTGGCAAATCCAGACGAGACGATCGAGGTGCCAAGTGTCGGCGAACGTCCGCCACGGCGCCTTGCAAGGCAAACGCTGGCCGAGATTGTCGAGCCGCGATTCGAGGAGCTGTTCAGCCTGATTCGCGATGAACTGCGCCGCAGCGGTTTCGAGGAGCTGATTGCAGCAGGCATTGTCATCACAGGCGGCAGCGCGAAGATGGAAGGCGCTGTCGAACTGGCTGAAGAAGTATTTCACATGCCGGTACGTCTTGGATTGCCGCAATACGTCGATGGCCTGTCCGACGTTGTGCGAAACCCGATCCATGCGACCGGCGTCGGATTATTGCTTTACGGTTATGAAAACCTGTCACGACGGAATCGACGCAGTGCACCGGTGGGCGGCAACATCGGCGAGGTGCTGCAGCGGATGAAGGCGTGGTTTCAGGGACAGTTTTAGGCAGGGATTCCCGGAGGCAACTTCGGGATTGTTTTTAACGAGTGAGTGCTGGAATCAAAATCAGGGAACCTGAGCGGAGGAATTTCAATGTTCGAACTAATGGATGCGCATAGCCAGAGCGCGGTCATAAAGGTTATCGGAATCGGGGGTGGCGGCGGCAACGCGGTCGCCCACATGGTCAATTCCGGTATCGAAGGGGTCGATTTCATCTGCGCGAACACGGATGCGCAGGCACTGAACAGCGCACGTGTCCGGACCGCGCTGCAAATCGGTTGCAACATTACAAAGGGGCTGGGCGCCGGTGCGGACCCTGACGTTGGTCGTCAGGCGGCGATGGAAGACCGCGACCGGATCCAGGAAGTGATCGAAGGTGCGGACATGCTGTTTGTCACAGCCGGCATGGGTGGCGGTACCGGCACCGGTGCGACACCGATCGTCGCGCAGGTGGCCAAGGAACTGGGCATCCTTACCGTTGCGGTCGTAACCAAACCGTTTCTCATGGAAGGTCGCAAACGCATGGCGATTGCCGAGCACGGCATATCGGAACTGGGCAAGTATGTTGATTCGCTCATTACGATCCCGAACGAGAAACTGCTGCAAGTCCTGGGCGGGGAGACAACACTGCTCGATGCGTTTCGGGCCGCCAACCAGGTATTGCAGGGAGCAGTACAGGGTATAGCCGAGCTGATCACCCGTCCGGGCCTGATCAACGTCGACTTCGCGGACGTACGAACCGTCATGGCGAAAATGGGAATGGCGATGATGGGAAGCGGCGTTTCATCAGGGGAGGGTCGTGCGCGTGAAGCGGCAGAGGCGGCGATCTCGAGCCCCTTGCTCGAGGACATCAACCTGGCAGGCGCTAACGGCATTCTGGTCAACGTAACTGCCGGCATGGACCTCTCGATCGGTGAATTCCAGGAGGTCGGCAATACCATCAAGGAGTTTGCAGCCGACGATGCCACGGTGGTCATTGGAACGGTCATCGATCCGGACATGAAGGACAGCATACGGGTGACGGTAGTCGCGACGGGGCTCGGCCAGAAGGCCGCGCAGAGCGAGTCACCCATGCGTGTCGTGCGTCGCCAGCCGGAGTCGCTGGAGCCGAACTACGCCAGCCTCGACAAGCCTACCGTGCAGCGTAAGCGTGCCGTCGGTGATGGCCTGGAAGACGGCTTTCGCGATGAGCTACTGGATATTCCGGCGTTTCTGCGACGACAGGCCGATTGAGCTTCGCGATTTCGGCACAGGCAAACTCACTCGGCCCGTGCCGGCCATCGTGCCCGGACTCCGCCCGGGCAAAGGTATCGGGGCAGACCCGCAAGGGCCTGCCCCGCCGTCCGGGGACAAGAACCAGATGCGGCGCGCCATATCCGTGCACTGTGTGGCGCGCGTACAATATGTTAGGCTTCGGCGCTAAATTGGCTTAGGTACTGCAATTAAACTGTTGATATATCGACAAGAGTTCAGGATTCTCCTGCCCGCTGGTACGGGGCTCCCCAGGACGGACCGGGCAAACGGCAAGTAAAGGCTATCGATGCTGCGACAGCGAACGATCAAAACCGCGATCCGCGCCACCGGGGTTGGCCTGCACTCGGGCAGGAAGGTCTACATGACGCTGCGGCCGGCCGCCGAAAATTCCGGCATTACGTTTCGTCGCGTGGATCTCGACGTGCCGGTCGACATACCGGCCGATCCCAGGCTGGTCGGCGAAACGATGCTTGGCACGACACTGATCAGGGACGGCGTCAAGGTGGCCACTGTCGAACACCTGATGTCTGCGCTCGCCGGTCTGGGCATAGACAATCTCCATGTCGACCTTTCGGCGCCCGAAGTACCGATTATGGACGGCAGCGCCGGACCCTATATTTTTCTGCTCCAGTCGGCCGGCATCGAGGAACAGAATGTGCCCAAGAAGTTCATTCGTATCCGCAGGAAGGTCCGGGTCGAGGATGGCGACAAATGGGCCGAACTGACGCCGTTCAACGGCTTCAAGGTAAATTTCGAGATCGCGTTCAACCACCCGGTGTTCAACAAGCTGAGTCGTAACGCGTCCATCGATTTCTCGTCGACATCCTTTCTCAAGGAAGTCAGCCGTGCCCGGACCTTTTGCTTCCTGCGCGATGTCGAGACGCTTCGCGCCCGCAACCTGACGCTTGGCGGCAGCATGGACAACGCGATCGTGCTCGACGACTACCGCATTCTCAACGAAGACGGCCTTCGCTATGCCAATGAGTTCGTCATTCACAAGATTCTTGACGCAATCGGCGACATGTATCTGTTGGGACACAGCCTCATCGGCGAATATTCGGCATTCAAGTCCGGACACGACTTGAATAACAAGTTGCTATGCGCATTGCTGGACAATGAGAACGCCTGGGAGGAAGTGACCTTCAAGGATCAGGACCGGGCTCCGATATCCTACGCGACCCCGGCCTACGCCTGAAACAGCTACTGCCCCGGCTTGTCCGGCGAGTTTCTGGCAACGATTACCTTGCAGGAGCTGACCTCCGCAGCGCCGCGCGCGGCCGCCATGAGTGTCTCGGCCTCGAAGCGCAGTCGGGACGCCCAGGCCGGGGTGTCGGCAATCACCACGAGCTGTCCGTCCGGACGCAGGTTGACGCCCTTCAAATGCGGGGCGAGGCCGGGTCCCACGGCCTCTTTCAACTCCGCCAGAAGGCGGTCCATGCCCTCCGCCTGTTTTACCAGTTCCTCCAGTGCGCCGCCGGTGGTCGATTTGAGCAATTTTTCCAGGTGGATTATGGGCATGGAAGTGTGACGGAGTTGGCGATTTACGGGCCGGCGGGTGACCGAAGTCAATATTCTGAAGGTCAATTCTTGTAAAAAAAAGCGGCATTATGCATATTGCCCTCTCGACAAAGGCATACCCGCCGAAAGACGGGGACGCAAAACCACCGATCTAAGGGACAGCGGTCCTATGATAGCGGGGCTACCGAAGTGATCATCGATCGTCGACCGAGACTACTGAGAGGACGCCCGACGAGGCGGCCGGTCGACTGGTTAATGATATTAATATCAATAACATACGATCCGCTAATCCCGAATCGGGGGCCCATACGATGAATGTAGTCATCTTCGGCAAGGGCTTCGGCACCGCCCGGCAGGTCAACCTGTCCGGCAAGGCTGTCGCTGCCATCGGTGTTGTCTTCGCCGCTTGCCTGAGTGCGGCTGCATTTGGTTTCGGCGCCTGGTATTCGGCGCAAAACGGGTCCGGCGTGCCGTACTCGGAGCTCACCAGCCTGGCCGAGGAGCTCGCCGCCCAGCAAGCGGCGATTGCGACCACCCGCCAGCAGACCGAAGATACGCTGGATGCGCTGGCGATCCGGATCGGCCAGATGAATGCCCGCATTATACGTCTGGATGCGCTGGGCCGGCGCATGACGGAAATGGCCAATCTGGATGACGGGGAATTCAATTTCGACTCGGACCCGGCGCTCGGCGGCCCCGAGGAACCGTACCCGACGACCGGCTCCGCGGTGGCCATTCCTGATGTGGTTACCGCGATGCAGGAACTCGACGGCCAGCTTGCGGACCGCGAGTCACAGCTCGGCGTACTCGAAAGCGTGTTGCTGAACCAGAACCTGAGCGA
>DATICC010000521.1:0-5768 GCA_035457045.1 Woeseiaceae bacterium
GTCCCCGGGGCGGGCGGGCGCCATGTGCAGCATGGCACATCTTCTGAAAACCATCGGGCGCCAGGACGAGGCGATAGCGCAGTATCGTGCCGCCATTGCAACCAGGCCGGATCACGCCGAAGCGTACTGGAGTCTCGCGAATCTCAAGACGTTTCGCTTCGAGGATGCCGAAGTGGCTGCGATGGAAGCTTTGCTGAAGGACGAGCGCCTGTCCGACCTGTCCCGATCGCAAGTCCACAATGCACTGGGATTTGCATACGAAGCCCGGAAGATATACGACCGGGCTTTTTCGCATTTTGAAAAATGCAATCGAATCCGCCGGCAGTCTGAGTCTTACGATCCAGTAGACACCGAGAGCACTCACGATCGTGTGATCGAAATGTTCAGCGAGGAGTTTCTAGCTCAGGCAGCCGCGGACCCGGTGCAGCCAATCCCGATACTGATCGTCGGGCTGCCGCGCTCGGGTTCCACCCTGCTCGAGCAGATACTCGCGAGCCACAGCCTGGTGGATGCCACGCACGAGCTCGGCGATCTGACACGTTCCGTGCAAACCCTCAGGCGACGTGGACGCAATCAGGAAAGGTTTCCGGAGTTCCTCGGCCAAACGAGGACGGCCGGCTGGTCAAGAATAGGCAAGGAATACCTGAAGCGAACCGAACGTTATCGGCAAGGGGCACCATACTTTGTCGACAAAAACCCGAACAACTTCATTTTCGCCGGCGTCGTGAAACTCGCTATGCCGAATGCGAAGATCATCAACGCGCGCCGGCACCCGCTGGACAGTTGTCTCGGTGCTTACAAGCAGCTGTTTGCGAGCGGCCAGCCGTTCACGTACGAAATGACGGAACTCGGCGAGTACTACCTGCAATACCAGCGGCTGATGGACCACTGGCGTACGGTCATGCCCGGGTTCGTGCTGGATGTGCATTACGAAGATGTCGTTGCCGACCTGGACGGCCAGGTCCGGAGGCTGCTCGACTTCTGCGGCCTGCCGTTCGAGGAGGCTTGCCTGAATTTTCATGCGACCGAGCGTGCCGTGAAGACCGCGAGTTCGGAACAGGTGCGCCAACCCATCTACACGAGTTCCATCCATCGTTGGCGCAACTACGAGGCGCAACTCGGAACGCTGGTTCACATACTGGAACCCCTGCTGGCGGAGCTGCCCGAAGCGTGCAGACCCGCCCAACTGTTGCAGAAGCAACAAAAAGCGCCGTAAGCCCTTGATTTTCAAATCGGATCGGGCTTTTTTTGCCACATTTGTACCTGCCTTCCCGATCCAGCGCGCGCAGCCGCCCGAAATCGCTGTTGTGGAATGACAACATTATGTCCGCCAGCGAGACGGGCCATGAGCGCCGCTTGTAGTTATCCGGTAACTGCAATAAATTCTGGAGAGTCCAATCAAGCAAAAAAGCCGTCGGGAACCGCATTCCATCGGGGGATAGTTTTATGCAGGCACCATCGAAACTGACGATTACACCAGTTGCCGCAGCAGTGACTGCTGCCCTCAATCCGGGACTGGCCGTGGGCCAGGAAACGGAAGCAGGGACTTCCGGCGCGCTGGAGGAAATCGTCGTTACCGCGAGAAAGCGATCCGAGTCCGCGCAGGAAATTCCGATCGCGATCATGGCGCTCTCGCAGGACGACCTGAAAGCGATGGGCGCGAAAGCGATGGAAGATTACGCGCGCTTCATCCCGTCGGTGAACGTGGTCACCTACAGCAACAGCTCGAGCACCGTCATCTTCCGCGGCGCCATCACCGGACCAGGCTATATCGCGCAGTCGACCTCGTCGGTTTACCTCGATGAAATTTCGATCACGACCACCGGCAGCCAGCCCGGCGTGCGCCTGGTCGACGTCGAACGTGTCGAGGCGTTGTCCGGCCCCCAGGGCACGCTGTACGGATCCGATGCGCAGGCCGGCACCATGCGTATCGTCACCAACAAGCCGAACCCGGGCCAGTTCGAAGCAGTACTCGACGGCGAGGTCCGTGGCGGCGACTCCAGCGACATGAGTTATCGCGGCTCGCTGGTGTTCAACCTTCCGCTGATGGAAGACAAACTGGCGCTGCGCCTGGTCGGCTATAACGACAGGGACGGCGGCTTCATCGACAATATCTACGGGCATACACCCGATACGGCGGCCTTGAAAGGTCCTGACTTCTATCCGGAGTTGTTCGGCACGCTGGACAACAGCAAGTCTGTTGAAGACCGCTGGAACGATTCGGAAACCTACGGCGGCCGCGCGGCATTGCGCTGGGACATGACGGATAACTGGGCGGGAACGGTCTCGATCGGACACCAGACCACCGATTCCGGTGCGGACAACTACTACGACCCGTACGTTGGCGACCTGCAGACGATTCGCTTTCATGACGAATGGAGCGAGGACAAGTACGACCTGTACTCGCTGACCATCGAGGGCGACCTCGGATTTGCGCAACTCGTTTCGGCGACCTCGTATTACGATCGCAAAACCAGCTACCTTACTGATGTTACAGCGTATGCGCACTACTGGACGGCGACCTATTGTCACGACAGCGCGTACATGGTTGGCGATCCCACGTTCTATGAAGACGGCACGTACGCAGGTCCGGCTGCAGGTTGGGCCAACCCGGAGACCGGGTACATCGTCTGGTTCCCGGTTTACTGTCATGGCACGACGGTTAACGGCGATTCGTTCAACGGCTCGTTCCTCGATGCCCAGCAGGACAAGTTCACCCAGGAAATCCGTATTTCCAGCCAGGGGGATACACTGGACTGGCTGGTCGGACTGTTCTACGAGACCAGCAACGACGATTGGCAGTCCCAGTTTGCCAATCCGACGACTGGCGGTGACGGCACGGAAAACGTGTACGCGCAGTCCATATCGCGCAATTTCTGGGAATGGTATTTCTCGAATTACTACGGCACTCCCGTCACTTTGGACGGTACAACGTCGCACTGGTACTCGGAGAACGAAACCGACTGGGAGCAGAAGGCGGTATTTGGTGAAGTGACCTGGCATGTCAGCGACCAGATGGACTTGACCGTCGGTGGCCGCTATTACGACCGCAGCAATACCAACCGCTACTTCGTCAATAATCCGGGGGGTCCGGGCATCCCGGGCGGCTACGGCGAATACTCGATAAACGATTCAGTCTTGCGTGAGTATCGGCTGGCAAACAACGGAGCGGTTCCGGGGCGCGAGGGCGTCGACAAGGAGTTCATCCCCAAGGTGAGCCTGAGCTACTCCTTCGACGACGACAGCAAGATGGTTTACGGTCTGTACACGCGCGGCAAGCGGCCGGGTGGTATCAACCGTACGCGGGGCGTGCCGTTTTTCCCCGCCAACTACGAATCCGATCTCATGGACAATTACGAGTTCGGCTACAAGTCGATGTTCGCCGGAGGCGCTGGTCGGTTCAATACGACCGTGTACCACATGGCCTGGAGCGACTACCAGCTCGAGCTGGTAGACCCTTCGAGCGATATTTGCCGGGACGCGAACGGCGATCCGCTGCCGCCGGAAACGGAAATTGACGGCGTATGCGGCCAGCCCTGGCAGCAGGTCGTGACCAACCTCGGTGAGGCGCATATTACCGGCGTGAATGTCGAGATCGATTACGCGCTGGGTGAGCACTGGGTGTTGGGCATGAACGCCGAGTGGATGGAAGCACAGACCGACTCGTCGCATGACCTCGACGGCATCGAGGATGACCCGACACCGAATGAAGTGGTGGGAGGGCTGCGACTGCCGCTCGTGCCGGAGCTAAAGGGTGCGGCCTGGGCCGAGTACCATTGGCCCATACAATGGGAAGGACAGAAGAACGCCTATTTCCGGCTGCAGTGGTCGTACACCGGTGACTCGCTCAATATTCTGGAGCCCCTGCCCGACACCGACGGCAACCTTCAGGTCAAGACTCCCGCTTACAACATCGGCGATGTGCGTATCGGACTGCAGGCCGAGACCTGGGACGTCTCGTTCTTTGTCAACAACATCACGGACGAGCGGGCCCAGTACACTTACGACACCGGATGGTTCGAGTACGGCGCATCCAATGTCGCCGAAGGTCGGCCGCATGTGGCAAGGGTCTTCACCAACCGGCCGCGTGAGATAGGCATACACTTCACCAAATCGTGGGGTGATTAGGCTGGTAATGAACCGCAAGGAAAAGGCCGGGGAAACCCGGCCTTTTTGTTTACGGCAATAATGTCGCACGCGCGCCGAAAACTGCTCCTGCGTTTTCGGCACTTCCGCCATCCATGGCGGTCGTGCAGGGCTCACGGCACACAAGCGGCGCCACGCCGCCATGCCTTTCTCGCTCGGAAGTCTTAACTCACTCGAAAGGCATGCCGTCGTGTCGCCGTCCTACGATCACCTGTAGGAGCCCGCACTGCGGGCGACCTCTTCTAGTCGTCGAACGGCCATACCTCGAGCCCGTGGATCGCGTTTCGTATGTCCATCGACAGGTTGACGGAACCCACCGTCAGTTTGCGCTCGACATCGTACAGCGTGATGGTCGACGGCGACGAGCCGGCGGCGATGTAGCGATCGCCTACGGTACAAAGTCCCCGGCCGAAGGCCTGCCTCGCGATCTTTGAATCGTCGATACCGGCGAAGCGAATCTGCGACTCGTCGTAACGGGAAATTCTGAAGGCTTGCTGCTTCCCCTGCCGTGGAACGTAACGGACGCAGTCCGCATCCGTGTCGTTGAACACGATACCGCCCCGCCAGGGCCTGGCGTTGTGCGCACCCTGCGGAAGGCTGCACACTTCGCTGACCTGCCAGTGGCGGTCGAGAAACAGCATCGCGCCAGTCCGCAAACCGCTGAGATAAATGCCGGATTCGTCGACATGCACCATGTTGATGTGAAAGTCGTTGACAGCCGCGGGCCCGGTATCCGACAAAGGGTCGAAGGTATGCCCGCTCCACTTCCCATACTGCTTCTGCAGGTGAAATCCCCATTCGTACTGGCGTGTTTCAAGGTTGAATGCCAGCAGGCTGTCGAACCCGGTCGTGGTCAGGAACAGGTGATCGCCCATAACGCAGATTTCGTGGCAATGTTTGAGATACCGGTTGCGAAACGACCCCTGCACGGAAAAGGCGCGGTCGTAGCAATACAACTCATCGCTGGCGGCGATGTAGATGTCTTCGTCGTCGAAGGCGATGCCCCTGAGACCGCGGTCCGCGCCACGACCCGTAAAATCGATGGCGCTCGTGTTCCAGTCGACGTGTTGCTCACCGCTGCGACGTTCGAAGTCAACCGTGAACACGCCGCCGTGACTTTCGCCCTGCTGGCTGCCCCTGACGACCGAGGTCGCGATGAGTCTTGGTAATCTGCTGGTCACCGGCATTGTGTACCTCGCAAGGTTCAGGCGGACTGTAATGGATATGAGGCGGCTCACCAAGTCGAGGCGTAGTAAGATCGGCACACGTTCGTAACACACGGTGAGCGGAACGCACATGCCGGGACAGAGAGGAATACACATAGCGACGAGGACCGTTTGCGCCGTGCTGTCGATGCTTTGTTGCAGCAATGCTACGGTTGCTGACGACAATTCCTACCGGCATGCGGAAGAACAGATCGGCACTGTGCGCCAGATCTACGATGGCAAGCTGTACCCGGATCTGCAGGTCAATACCTTTCGCAACATCGACCGGTTGTTTCCCACGCGTACAGTCAGGCGTGGAGGCGAGATCTCGGCGTTGCCCGTCGGCGAGCTGCCGTTCGATGATTTCCGCGTGGTATCGGGCGGTGCAAGTTACGATATCTACGACATCCTGTCGCT
>DATICC010000522.1:0-4866 GCA_035457045.1 Woeseiaceae bacterium
GACGTGCCGCTAGACCTTCGAGCGAATTAGAATTTTTTCTGAGCGAGAAGGTCTAGCGGCACGTTTCCACCGCTGCGGTGCCAACACTGAGAGGTCGCCTGCAGTGCAGGCTCCTACAATGCAAATTGCAAGACCGTAGGAGCCTGCGTTGCAGGCGACATCAAGAACCTGGCATCAATACCAAAAGGAGAAGTACAGCTGGATGACGTTGGCGTCCAGCGAGTACAGCGGCTCGAGGCCTACGGGCGCGCTGCTGGTCAGGTCGCGGAACTCCTTGTAGTCGACCATCAGGTAATCGACGGACAGGGTTACCGAACCCTTGTCGACGAACTTCCAGCCCTCGCTGAGGAACTCGTAGCTCGCCGCAAGGCGCAGGGTATGGCTGGTCAGCGGACTCAGCTCCTTGTCGCGGCCACGGAAGTTCGTTGCCTCGGACCTGGAGAACAGGTCGCTGAAGAAATGCGCACCGGTCTGGTCGTGGAACCTGTACTTGCCGGTGAACGTCCACTGATCCATGGGGTGGACGTAGGTGACGGCCGCCGTATTCGAGACGATGTCCCAGGTATCGCCGAACCAGCGGTACTCGCCCTGCAGTGCCGCGCGCCATGGCAGGTAGTAACGGGCGCGAAATCCGACGGCGTTGGTCGTGCGTGTGTGGGGGTAGAGTTCCGGTTCGTAGCTGTAACCTATCGGACTGCCTGAATCGACGTAGCGGACAGACCGATACGGGTTGTTCAGGAAACCCTCGTCCGTGATCACCTCGAGGTTCATGCTCGCGATGAGATTCCTGGTGACGATCTGCGTGAGACCGATGCCATAGTGCTGACGCGTGTTGTCGCGGGAGAACGATTCGTCGTCCGAACGTCCGACGACGTCGTCGCCATATGCATAGCTCAGCGTCAGCGTGGTCAGGTCACCGAACATGTCCTGGCTGACGCTGAAATTGTAGGTGTTCGCGTCGAAGTCCGATTCGGTGCTGTTCGTGTAGCCGGCCGACATCGTGGTATTGCCGCGCAGGTAATCCATCGACAGGGAATACTGTTTGCGTTCCTCGCTGTACGGGCTCGCCGTGGTTATCACGTCGATCGAGGCAGAGCTGACCATATCAACGTAGTAGTTCGCGGCAAAGGAAACGCTCTTGCCAACCTGTTTGCGAACCAGGATCGACGGCCCGTCGATCTGCACGCCGCCGCCATCGTAGAGGTGATACAGGATGTCCGCGCGATCCTCGGGCAACACACCGGCAATCGCAGCCCTGGAGGCCAGGAGCAGCAGCAGTCCGGAGAAAATTATGCGGCGCGAATTCATCGTGTCAGGACCGGGCCGCCAGGTCAGTTACAGCCGCAGCCGCCGCCCGCACTGCCCTCACCACCACGGGCGCCTTCGCGTGCTTCGTACACGTGCTGGATGTAGGAGGTCGATACCGGATCTGCATCGAGAAACATGATCGGGTCGGCAAGCCGGTCGCGCTCATACGGCTTGACCCATGGCTCCACGCTGCCGCAGGCCGACAGGCCGATGACCAGCAGAACCGCCGTAAAACCTCGTGAAATCAGCTTCGTGTTCATAGTCATACTCCAAGCTTATCGCGGCGGCCTTTGGCCGAACCGTGAACCCCGCCTCAGAAGAACACCGTCATGCCGAGGTGTGCCTCGAGGTTGTGCGTGGTCTTTTCCTCGCCCAGGAGATCGATGTCGTACAGGTGGTCGCGAAAATCGAGATGCATGGCAACCGAGTCGGTCAGTAGAAAACGGTAGCCGGCACCGAAGTTGACGGTAAACCGGTCGTCGCCTGCAAAGCGCGTCGAACCGAGTCCCCCGATGAGGTAAAGGCCGGTGTTGTAGGCGCGTCCTTCGCCCACGAAAGCTTCGCCCGGCAGAATGTTATAGCCGAGGTTCAGGTTGTAATAGGTGTACTGGCGATCGTCATCGGATAGCAACGGCGCTCCGCCGCTTAAAATCTCGTAACTCGTGAGGCCCGCCTCGGTTTGGCCGACGGTGCCTTCGACGAAGAAGCCTTCGGTAACGTGATATGCGATACGCACGCCGTAGACGAAGTCGCTGCCGAAGTCCTCGATGCTCAGGATGCCGGCAAAGGCGCCGATCTCGAAGTCCTCGGTATCGATCTCAGGCTCCTTGACTTCGCGGCGCTCGACTTCCGGTTCGATAACCTGTCCCTGCGGCAATTCCGCCGGCGGCGGCGCCGATTCCTTGCCGCCACCGAAAAGATTCTTCGTTGCGGCACAGCCGGACAGCGCCAGCGCCGCCAGTGGCAGCACTAGAAAAAGAACGCGAATCCGGCTTTCCATTCCTCTACTTCCTCGTTGTCGTCACGGCTTGTGAATACCACGTAGCTCTTGAACTCCGCCCTTATGACGAAGCGCCGCGTCGCATAAATGCGAAAACCTGCGCCTGCATGGGCAATCTGGTCCGTCCGATCCTCGCCCTGGACGATGGTCGACTTCGGGCTGGTGTTGATCACCCCGGTTCCGAGGGTGAAGAACGGCGATATCCGCCAGTCCGGCCAGGTCTCGTGAACGACGTTAACACTGCCCATCCAGCCGTTCGAAAAATTTCCCAAAATCTGTGAACCCCATACCTCTATTGAGACATGCGGGTTGAGCGAGTACCCACCGTAAGCAGAGATGATATTGGCGCCGCCGAAATCGCCGGCCAGCAGTCCGGCCTCCCATCTCGAATTGGTAAAGTCCTGCTGGTCAGCCTGGTCGAATGCGGTGATGGCGCCATCGGGCTGCAAGGTCTGCTCCATTTGCGCGCGATCCACCCAGCCTTCCTTGCCGTCCGGGCCACGGACGAGGAACCAGTCGGTGCGTTGTGCGAGTACCTGCACAGACTCCCCGCGGTCGACGATATGGAATATAGGGTAGCCGCGACCCGGTCCGGTGTGCATCTCCAGATAGGGATCGGCAACCGCCACGGTCTTGTATTCGTCGGCGGCCTGAGCAACTCCTGCGCTGATTACCTGGGCCAGTGCGACCAGGAGAGTCAGTAATGCAGATTTAATTGATCGGGACGTCGAAGGGGTTGTTGTAATATTGCGCTCCGACATCCAACCATTCCGCAATCAAGCGTTTCTCCGCGTCACTCAGGTATCCCTCGTGACTTTGACCCACATCGAAGCGGTCGAAAAACCGCCCCGATGCATTGGCACCTGCGACAGACATCGACGGATTGACGGTGACGGTAACGAGTATCGGATTACCGTTTGCGTCGACCCCTATCTGTACCTGCCTGTCCTGCAGCGCGCCCATGTTCAGTTCTTGTTCGTTGTCCGGGAACAGCAGCTCCCGATACGAGTTGAAGTGATCCGCTTCGTCCGGCGACAGTCCATCCGTAAGGTCGAGCTGGCTTGCCGGAACCTGCGCCATACCGGCAGCATCGACCGGCGTATGGCAATTGGTGCAATTGTTCGTGACCGGCAGCCCCGTTACCGGGTCCATTACCGGCATGCCGGTCAGCGGATCGAGCACGGGCCGGTTTGCACCCCACAGCGGATGTATGTGCATTTCGTAATTGATGACGATGCGACAATTCGATGCCCATGCCTGCGTAATGCAGTTCAGCGACGTCGGTGGTGTCGTCGTCAGGTCGACGTACGCATAGCGGAATGATGGGTCTTTCAGCCTGCCGGCAGCCGCCTCGTCCGTCCAGACGTCGTCGAACTCCACATCCATCGAGGGCTCGAGCGATGAGCAGTTGTCGGTGGCACAGGAAATGCGGGCGCGGACTTCTGCCATGGTCTCGCCGATCTCGCCGACGAACAACGCCGGGTCGGTGTTCGGGAACTGCACTCCGGCGGTCGGAGCTCCGGCATAAGCCGATTCGAACGCGTCGAAGCGCCCGTGCGAAATGCCGCTTTGCGCCACGTGACAGCCGTTGCACTCCAGTAGTTGTCCTGGCCGCAATTGCATCCAGTTCTGATGCCGCGCCGTGATGCGCCGACCATCTGCATCCAGCACGCTGACTGCCAGCGCAACGTTTGCCGGGACTTTCACCATGACGGAGCCGTCCGGTTCGACCATGGTATAGCCGACGATCTCCTTCATGCCCTGCTGGGTGCTGCGGCCGAAAGCGGTGTCATCCAGGTCGAGAAAATCCTCATCCGGAAGCGACACGGCCTTCACCACGCGCAGGAAGCGCGCGGGCCTTTCCGCCGCGGTAGTCTGCGCGGGATCGGCCAGCGTCGGTATGTCCAGGATTGCCGCGCCATCGAAGTCGTACACGCTGCGAATGCTCAGGACGGCCGCCGCTTCGGCGACCAGGTCCTGATCCGCAAGGAACATGCTCTCGCTGTCGAGAATCACCGGCGGAACCGGCCGCGGATCCGCGGAGACGACTTCCGAATAAATGAAACCGAGATCGGGAGGCACGATCGGCAGCTGCGTATCGTCCCGCGGATCGTAGATCCAGATACCGTAGGCCGGATCGGCTTCTTCAAGCAGCGGGTTGGCAAGGTTGACGGCCGTGCAAGGGTAATACACGGGCTCTACCGGCGGTGCGTTCGGATCGACGATGTCCGTCAGGCTGCATTGCGCCCAGCTGACCATCAGGCGGCCGGTACCGTCCTGGATGGGATAAACGGAGCTGTAGCGCCCGCCCGGCGAGGGCACGCCGGGTTCCGTTGAAACGTTGACGATGGTTGCACGGCTCTGCGCGGGGCCGGTCATGCCGGCGTTGTCCTTGGTCGGCTGCGTATTTTCGAGGTAGACCGGCGTGTCGATGACAATAATGTCGCCACCGCCACTGGTATCCGTGAATGGGCGTACCAGCGCCATGATGCGGCCGTCCTCGAGCTCGCGCGGCTGCACGAACTGGATGATCTCGCCATTGGTGCCGGTGTCATGGC
>DATICC010000523.1:0-4736 GCA_035457045.1 Woeseiaceae bacterium
GCTGACGCCCGAGACCAGAAGGATATCGGCTTCCTCCTGTACGTTGACACAAACGTCACCCGTGTCCGTCGCCAGGTTGAAACTGCGCGCAGTGGCATCCAAAGGCGCCTTGATGGTGCCGGAGAGCTGCACGTCCTCGTCACCCGCGACGAATACGAGAGCGGCCCGGATCACATCCGGGTCGGCGGGATCCGCCTTCGGCGGGATGACGCCTTCGATCTCGAGGCTCGCGCCGATCACGATGGCATCCTCGCCGAGTTCACCGTCGGGACCGAAGTAACGCGTACCCTCCTGGAGTTCGACGGTGTATTGGTTGTCTTCACCATCCAGCAGCAGGAAGGAACCGTCCACAGGATCACTGACCGCCTGGCCCTTGAGCTGCGTCGCGGTGCCGCCGATCTCGATAACGATGGCATCGAGTTGCACGTCGGCATCGCCATCGTCGGAGTCGCTGTCGTCGTCCCCGTCGGACTCCATATCGCTGTCGCTGTCGGAATCGCTGTCGGCGTCGGAGTCGCTGTCACCGTCGCTGTCGTTGTCCGTATCGGAATCGCTGTCGCTGTCGGAATCGCTGTCCGTATCGGAGTCGCTGTCGCCATCGTCATCATTCTCGTGGCGATAGCGGCCGATCACGACGACCTGGTCATCGACAGCGAGCTGATCGTACGTCGTTGGCAGACCGTCGGCGTCGAAGAGGCTCGTGGTCTCGTCGGTGTTTATGACGAGGCACATGTCAGGATTGTCGAGGCTGCAAAGCACGAAGCTGCCGACGGGATCGGCAAGAATTTCCTCGACCGTGCCTTCCAACCTGGCGAGCTTGTCCGGGAGCCCGCCATCCATGATGTTGACTTTCACGACCGGGCGGAACTGGTACTGCCCGCTGTTACCTGCACTGACGATATGGATCGACTTGTTGGCGTCCATGTCGATCTCGATCAGTGCGGTTCGTCCGGGGAATATTGCGAATCCGCCCGGATCGAGCAGGTCGACCTTGCCGTTCGCCGGCAACTTTGGATAGATCTTGTCGCCGCTGTCCTTGAGCACAAGTTCGAGGTTGTCGAGACGCAACCTCAGCTTCGTGTAGATGCCGGCCGGCACCTCGCCGAAGCTGACCGGCTCGCTGTAATTCGTCAGATCCAGGAGGTTGATACGCTTCAAACCCGTGAACAGCGTGTGCTGCCCGGAATCACCGATGAGGATTGCCTCGATCACATCAAGATTGATCTCGCTCATGTCGTCGGACGGTTTGTCCGTCAGCAACAAGCCGACCTTGCCGACATTTGCCGGCGGCGGCAGTTGGGCGGGCTGGTCTGCGTCAGTGCCGCCACCACCGCAGGACGAAACGAAAACCGTCGAGGCCAGCAACAGTAATGGAATACCGGCACGCGTGTACTTGCGAATGTCGCTCATAGGATGTCTCCGGGAGCGCCGTACTTGGCGGCGCCAATCGTCACGAAGTTGTTGAACGGAGTATCGGACACGCTATCACTGCCGCCAGCGATTGCAACTGTCGCCAGCCAGCGACAGTTGACATAAGCGTAAGCCGCGAGCAACTAATGTTTTATGCGCAGGTACTCGCCGATGTCATCCCCCTGGATCTGCGTATCGCTGGAGTCACGCCGACGATCCGGGCCGAAAGAGTAGACGAAGGCAACCGGACGGCCATCATCACAGCGGTGCCGGATCCAGTACGGGGAATTCCAGGGATCGAGCAGGTAGGCCGCGCGAGCTCCTGCACCGCTTGCCTCCGCCAGCTGCGCGAACTCACCCTGGCGCAGATACGGTTGGCCGTATTCGACCATGAACGTATAGAGGCGTTTGTGGATACCACAACGCGTGTGCAGGCGCGGACTGTCGAAGTCGGCTACGAGTGCCGCAATCTCGAGCTTTGCGGAGGCGGCCCGGGCATCGTCCTGCGGCCTGATCCTGTCAAGGACGAGGGCCGTGCCGACGCTACAGCCTGCGACAAGCAGTGTTGCGACGGCGAGCGGTCGAAACGACGCACCGTCAGGCTCCCAGCGCGCCGCGAACAGGAAGGCGAGTCCCATCGCGCATTCGACCCACTCACCCGTCAGGTCCGCCGGGTATACGGCATAGATCACGGCGGTAATCCCGAAAGCCGGGATCAATCCTGGCGGCGGCAGGACGAAGCGCAGCCGCTCCAGCCACCCGCGCAATGGCCGGACCAGCCCGGCAAGTGCGGCGGTCACGCCATAACCTGCAAGTATCAGCAAAAGCAGGGCGCGGCGCAGCTTGTCGTCGGCGAGGTTGTGCAGGTTGAACTCCTGCTGGTAATTCCGCGCGAGGAACAGCTCGGGCGCGCGGTAACCGAGCAGCCGCTGGCCCCAGGAAATCTCCTCGAGAGCGACCAGCAGGCAGAATGCCGCCAAACCGATATGGAACCAGGGCAGACCGCCGCGCAACTGACGATCGCGGCGCGCAGCTCGCAGGTAATAAATCGAGGCGAACAGAAACGCCCAAAAGGTCACCCACTCGAGGACTTCGTCTTCCTGGGAGCTGCGGTAATAAAGATCCGTATCCACAACGAGCAGCAGGCCGCCGATCGCAAAAACCAGCAACACGCAAAGGTTGGCGACGAGGATGGCCGGCATGCGTCGACATTAGCACAGGGTGCCGGGGAAAAAGGTGCCGGGTCTATTTTCCTGAATAAACGGAGCCGGTCGTTTTCGACGGCAACACTTCGAAGGAAAATAGACCCGGCACCTTTTTGACAAAGAAGTACAATGCCGTGGCATATCAACGATGCGTCGCCTCGTGCTGGGCAACAGCGGCGGGCGGCGCCGCAATCGCGGAGTATCGACATGGCAATTGCAAGAAGGGATTTTCTCAAAGTCGTCGGTGGTGCCTCGTTTGTCGGCAGCGTCGGCAGTGTTGCGTTACCCGCCGTTGCCTCGGGAGTATCGGTTCCGGAGTTCGGATTTTCCGACGACAGCGTGCCGATGAACGCCGCCAATCTTTGCCCGATGCCGCTAGAAGTCACTGCAGCCGAGGCGAAATACGCGCGAGAACTCGATCGGGATCTGAGTCCCGCCACGCGCAGCCGAATCGAGGCACTGAAAGAGGACGCGCGCGCGCGGATCGCCGCTCTACTCGGCGCATCGGCCGATGAGCTTGCCATCGTTCGCAATACCTCGGAAGCCAACAACGTGATCGTGCAAGGCATACCGCTCGATGCCGGCGATGAGATCGTTCTGTGGGATCAAAACCATCCCTCGAACAGCGTCGCATGGGACGTTCGCGCCGCACGCAGCGGCTGCAGCGTGCGGCGGTTTTCCGTGCCGACGGAGGCCGGCAGCATCGACGAAGTCGTCGATATTTTCCTGCAATCTTTGAGCGACAAGACCCGCGTGGTCTCGTTCACGCACATCTCCAATATCACCGGGTTTCGCACGCCGGTAGCGGAAATCTGCGCGGCCATCCGCAAGAGAAAGGACGACATCCATATCCATGTAGACGGCGCACAAACCTGGGGTGCGATCGCGTTCGATCTCGGCAAAGTCGATTGCGATTCCTTTAGCGGCAGCGCGCACAAATGGTTCATGGGGCCGCGGGAGGTCGGACTGCTGTTCGTCCGTGAGCGGCACATCGGACGCATCTGGCCTATCGTCGTCAGCGTACCCTGGGGAGCCGATGCAAACGCCGCACCGAAGGGTGCGCGGAAATTCGATGCACTCGGTCAGCGGGACGATGCGTCGATTGCGTCTCTTGGGGATGCCGCAACGCTGCACGAGACCCTGACGCCAGCCGGGGTGGAGGGGCAGTCGGCGGCGGTCGCCGGGCGCCTGCGGGCGGGGCTGCTCGATCTCGGGTTGCCGTTCGTTTCGAGCGTCAATCCGCCGTTCACCAGCAGCGTCATTATCCTCAAGGCCGCGCGCGACAACGCGGGCAGGCTGGTAACGGACGTTCTGAAGGACTCCGGCATCATCACCGCCGCTGTCGGCGGCTTTCGCATGTCGCCGCACGTTTACAACAACGCCGATCACGTGGACCGCGTCATCGCCGCGGCTGGTCGTTTGCGAGCGTTGTTCGGATAGGTTCCCGCAAAGCGCTGGGCTAGAATCGCCCGGTCGGCGCTTGCCTTCGCCATTACGGGTGTCCACGCTTACTGATGTCGCTCCTCTCCGAGTTGAAGCGTCGCAATGTGTTCCGGGTCGCGGTGATGTACCTCGCCGTGAGCTGGCTGGTTTTGCAGGCGACCGATGTCATCGGATCGTTGCTCGGGCTGCCGTCCTGGGCGGGCAAACTGGTGGTGCTGTTGCTCAGCATCGGTTTTCCCGCAGCGCTCGTGTTTTCCTGGCTGTACGAGCTGACTGCGGAAGGCATCCGCCGAGATTCCGCTGTCGCGGAGGCCGAATCGGCACGCCGCGACACAGCGCGGCGCCTCAACCTGCTGACGATTGCTGCGGCATTGCTCGCCGTCGTCGTGATCGGCATCGACCGATTGATCCCCGAGCGCCCCACCGCTAGCCAGCCGGAGAACAGAGATGTTGCCGTTGCGGTGCTGCCGTTCGTCAGCATGAGCGCGGAAGCTGAACAGGAACATTTCGCAGACGGCATCACAGAGGAGATACTGAACCTGCTGGCCAATGTGCGCGGTTTGCGGGTAACGTCACGCACCTCGGCGTTCTCGTTCAAAGGACAATCCGTCGACCTGCCTACCATTGCACGCAAGCTCGGCGTGAGCCATGTCGTCGAGGGCAGCGTGAGAAAGTCCG
>DATICC010000524.1:0-8597 GCA_035457045.1 Woeseiaceae bacterium
GGATGAAAAAGAGATCCGGTTCCTCTTTCGCCGCGATCTGGAACAAGGTACGAGCGTCCTCGTACCGTCCCTGCAGTTCGAGGTCCAATGCACGCGCATACATTTCATTGACGAAGGGGTCGCTCGAGACCTTGGCAAACCGGCCTGTGGTTTCGCCACCGACACCCGACACAATACCGGTGATGACCTGGGCCATATCGGCGGCAAGCTCGGCCGGTGAATCACCGACGATGACGCGCCGCGTCCGTCGCCCATTGTCGTAAGTAATGGTAGCGGCGAGACGATACAGGCCGCCGGCGAGGTCGAGAGAGGTGCTGAGCAGGACGTTGGCACCGGCCTCGAGCCTGATGCGAGCCTGCAACTCATCGCCGGGCGGTTCGCCGATATCCGCATCGCCAACTGCGCGGAGCACGACGCGTTCGGGCGCGACGTCGAGACCGCCGTCCTCGAGCATGCGTGTCAGCAGGCTCATCAGGCCGACGCGCACCCACCCGAGGTTCTCGTCGTCGACTCGATTGTCGACGGGAAGTACTGCGACAACGCCGGAGGTCAGGTGCGGCGGCGGGTCGCGCAGTTTGAGCAGTCCGATGCCGGCAACCAGCAGCAATACCACGGCAACCGCAAACAGGTAGTGTTTCGACCGCGGTTTGCGGATTCGTTGCGCGGCAAGCGTCAGCGTGTTACCGAAATCCTCGAGCGGCCCCCCCGCCGACGGCTCAACTGCCGCCTCGATCGGTGCCACGAAGCGATAGCCGTGGCTATGCAGAGTCCGGATCACCGACTGCTGATCGGCGTCGTCGCCCACGGCGCGACGGGCCTTCATTACACACCGCGTCAGCGAAGCCTCGGTCACGATCGTGCGCGGCCAGAGACGGGTCTGAAGCTCGTCCTTGCTCACCGCTCGGTCGCGGTTGTGCAACAGGTACAACAGCAACTCGAAGGCCTTCGGTTCGGTCTCCACCCGCTCGCCGTCGCGGCGCAATTCCCGGCCCGCATCGTCGAGTTCATAGGGTCCGAAACGAAAGATCACGCTCGCAAGCTCTCCGGATGGGCCCGACGGGACGCAAAAAGTGCCCGGGTCGGCATTTGGTCATCGAATGGTCAGCACTTCGTCCGCTGCCGGTCAGGACTGGCGTCGAGTTTAGCCCGAGAATGCGCTCCAAGCCAGAAGGCTTTTTGAAACAAATACTTAGAGGAGAGATAGGATGAAACGCGGATTGATTTTTGTTTACGGAGTGCTGAGTTACCTGTTTTTCTTTGCCACCTTCCTGTACGCCATCGGCTTCATCGGCAATATCGGTGTGCCGAAGTCGATGGACTCGGCGCCGACACAGCCACTGATGGCATCGTTGCTGATCGACCTCTGTTTGCTCGCGCTGTTTGCGGTGCAACACAGCGGAATGGCACGACCGGCGTTCAAGCGCTGGCTGACGCGGTACATTCCACCGGAAGCAGAACGCAGCACCTACGTATTGCTTTCCACGGTTTGCATGGCGCTGTTGTTCTGGTTCTGGGCACCGCTCGGCGGGGTGGTGTGGAACGTCGCCAATCCGATTGGCCAGTACACCTTGTACGGCTTGTACTTTGCAAGCTGGACGCTGTTGCTCTACGCCACGTTCCTGATCAACCACTTTGATCTGTTCGGTCTGCGCCAGGCGTACCACGCGCTGCTCGGCAAGGACATGCCGGCGCTCAAGTTCGTCACCCCGGCGCTGTATCGCATCATCCGGCATCCGATCTACCTGGGCTGGCTCGGCATTTTCTGGTTCACACCGACTATGAGCGAGACGCACCTGGTATTTGCGGTGGTCACTACGCTGTACATCCTCGTCGGCATCCGTTTCGAAGAGCGCGACCTCGAAATCGCGCATCCCGAGTACACGCAGTACAAGCGCAAGGTGCCGGCACTCATACCGTCACTGAAACGACGGCTGAGCGGCAAGTCACAGGTTCAGACGGCCTGAACGGCCAGGGCCCCGGCCGTTGCCGGGGCCCCTCACTACTCAATAAGTAGAGGTAATCAGGAAATGAACAATTCAGTTGGAACGCCGCACTCCGCCGTATTGCGCCGTATCGGCGCAGCAGGATTCGCATTTTTCCTCGTGAAAGGGTTGTTGTGGCTGGCCGCGCCCTTCATCTTCCTCATGTTCACGTGAAGGATCGGGGCGGATGTGAGTCGGGCCGGGACCCGGGAAAAGGTGCCGGGTTTATTTAGCGACTGAGCAGGGCACGACAGCCGGGGGGGAGGCCTGGAAAAAGGTGTCAGGTTTATTTTCTTAAAAAAAGAGTCGGAAAAAGGTGTCAGGTTTATTTTCTTCGCGGAAAAGGTGCCATATCTATTTTCCCCAGCCGAAGAAAATAAACCTGACACCTTTTTCCGACACCTTTTTTCGGTCAGGACTTCTTTTTCGGCATGTAGAGGTCGGTCAGCGTGCCCTCCCAGGCTTCGGCTGCGAAAGCGATGGTCTCGGACAGCGTCGGGTGCGGGTGTATGGTGAGCGACAGGTCGGCTGCGTCGGCCCCCATTTCGACGGCCAGCACGACTTCCGAGATCAGGTCGCCTGCGTGCGGGCCGACGATTCCGCCGCCGAGCACGCGCCCGGTTTTCCTGTCGAACAACAGCTTGGTGAAACCTTCGGGACGCCCCAGGGACAAAGCCCTGGCACTGGCTGCCCAGGGTATCTGTTTCTTGTCGTAATCGACCGCGTCTCGTTTGGCGTCGAGTTCCGTCAGGCCCGCCCAGGCGATTTCCGGGTCCGTGTAGGCGACAGATGGAATGGCGCGGGCATCGAAGGCGCTCTTGTGCCCTGCTGCCACCTCAGCCGCGACCTTTGCTTCATGGCTGGCCTTGTGTGCGAGCATCGGTCCGCCCGCAAGATCACCGATGGCAAATATATGCGGCACATTGGTCTGCATCTGCTTGTTCACGGCAATGATCCCGCGCGCATCGACAGAGACTCCGGCCGCGGCTGCATCGAGCTTGTCGCCGTTGGCGCGCCGGCCGACGGCGATCAGAACCTTGTCATAGGTGTCGCTCGCCGGTGCATCCTTGCCCTCGAACCGGACTTCGATGCCGCTCGCGACTGCGCGCATGCCGGTAACCTTCGTCTCCAGCATGATGGCTTCGTACCTTGCATCGATGATCTTGCGAAATGCGCGGACCAGGTCGGAATCGGTGCCCGGCATCAGCCCGGGCGTCAATTCGACCACCGTGATCCGGCTTCCGAGAGCGCTGTACACACAGGCCATTTCCAGTCCGATGATGCCGCCGCCAACCACCAGCAGGCGTTTCGGGATGGGGTCCAGTTCGAGCGCGCCGGTCGAATCCACAATGCGCGGATCCTTCGGCAGGCCCGGCAGCATGGCGCTCTCCGATCCCGCCGCGATGATGCACTTCTCGAACTCGATGCTCTCGCCGTTGTCCAGGATGAGCCGGTGGGCGGACTCGAATTTCGCCGTCGCCCGAACCACGCGGACCTTGCGTTGCTTCGCCAGTTGCGTGAGGCCGGATGTCAGGCGACCGACCACCTCGTTCTTCCACAACCTCAGTGCCGCGGCATCGATTTCCGGCGGAGCAAAGCGTATGCCGTGAGCCGCCATCGCGCTGGCATCGTCGATGACCTTCGCGGCGTGCAGCAGGGTCTTGGACGGAATGCAGCCGACATTGAGGCAGACTCCACCGAGTACCGCCCGGCGTTCCACCAGTACCACCTGCATGCCGAGATCTGCGGCGCGAAAGGCAGCGGTGTATCCGCCGGGTCCGGCGCCGATGACGACCAGCTGTGCCTTGTAAGTGGCTTCCGACAGGCTCTTCGGCTCTGCCTGCGCTGCCGGAGTCCGTGCCACTGCATCGCGCGGGTTGATGACGACGGTCTTGGTGTAGTCTTCCGCGCCTGCTTCAATTCCGGCCGTCTCCGTTTGCTCCAGGACCGCGATGAGGTCGGTAGCGGAGACCTTGTCGCCCGCGCTGACGTGCAGCGCAACCACTTTTCCGGCGGCGGTGGCCGGAATGTCCATCGACGCCTTGTCCGTCTCCAGCGTGATCACAGGGTCATCGATTGCGAGCTGGTCCCCGACCTTGACCAGCACTTCGATGATTTCCACCTGCTCGAAGTCCCCGAGGTCCGGGACACGCAGCTCGATACGGGACGCCATCAGGGTTGCGCCTCGAGCAGCGCGTCAACCTTCGACAATGCCTGGCTGAGGAACGTCGTGAAGCGTACCGCATACGCGCCATCGATCACCCTGTGATCGTAGGAGAACGACAACGGCAACATCAGCCTTGGCTCGAAATCCTTGCCATTCCAGACCGGTTGCATGGCGGATCGCGATACGCCGAGGATGGCGACCTCGGGTGCATTGATGATCGGCGTAAACGCCGTGCCGCCGATGCCGCCGAGGCTCGAAATCGTGAAGCTCGCGCCCTGCAACTGATCGGCTTTCAGCTTTCCGTCCCGAGCCAGCGCCGACAGCTCTCCGAGTTGTCGGGCAATTTCGTACACATCCATGGTGTCCGCGTTGCGTATCACCGGGACCACCAGTCCGTTTTCCGTGTCGGCCGCAAAGCCCAGGTGATAATAATTCTTGAAGACGAGTGACTCCGCGTCTTCCGACAGGGATGCATTGACACGCGGAAATTCTTTCAATGCAGCAATACACGCCTTCAGGATGAAGGCCAGTGGTGTCAGCGAGATGCCGCGAGCCTTGGCCGGACCCTTGAGTGCCTGGCGTTTCGCTTCGAGCCCGGTGATGTCGGCGATATCGTGCTGCGTGACATGCGGGAGGTTGATCCAGCTTGCCTGCAGCCTCGGGCCGGAGATCTTCTGGATGCGCGTGAGTGGTTTCGCCTCGACCGGCCCGAATTTTGCGTAGTCGACCACCGGCACTTTCGGCAGCGCGGCGCCTGGCAACGCCGCACGCCCCGTCATTACCGATTTGACGAAGGCCTTGAGATCTTCGTGCAGGATGCGTTCTTTCGGTCCCGAGCCCCTGACCTGCGAGAGATCGACGCCGAGTTCGCGCGCCAGTTTGCGGACCGATGGGCTCGCGTGGGCCTTGGCAAACCCCGTTTCATTGATCGGCGGCAAATTGCGCGGCGCTGCGGCCGCCGGCGCCGCCTCGGGTCTCGCCGTTGCAGTGGCCGGAGCCGCCGGACGGGGCGCCGGGGCCGGCTTTGCCGGCTTTTCTGCCGCCGCGGCCGGCGCCCTGGCACCGGGCGTGACGGACATGCGGCCAATGACGTCTCCGGCTGAGACCCGGCTGCCGGCCGATACACGCATCGACTCGATGACGCCGTCTTGCGGCGCGGGCACGTCCATGGTCGCTTTGTCGGTTTCGAGGGTAATCAGGCCGTCTTCGCGCGACACCTTGTCACCGCTCGCGACCAGGACTTCGATGACCTCGACGTCGGCAAAGTCTCCGAGGTCAGGAACAATGATGTCGATGGATTCAGCCAAGATGAACTCCGCTTCCGTTCCCGGTTCCTAGAGCTTCACCGGGTCTGGCTTCGAGGGATCGATTTTGTACTTCTTGATGGCATTGCTGACGGTCTTCTGGTCGAGCATGCCGTCATCCGCCATCGCTTTGAGCGCAGTAACGGCGATGTAGCGCTTGTCCACTTCGAAGTGATTGCGCAGTGCACTGCGCGCATCGCTGCGACCATAGCCGTCGGTGCCGAGCGTGACGTAGGATCCGGGAACCCAGCTGCGAATCTGGTCCGGCACGATTTTCATGTAGTCGGTTGCGGCGATGTAGGGTCCCTTGCGCTTGTGCAGGCATTGCTCCAGGTAACTCTTTCGCGGCGGGCTTTCCGGATGCAATTGATTCCAGCGCTCGGCCGCCATTGCGTCGCGGCGCAATTCGTTGAAGCTCGTCACGGACCATACGTCCGCCGGGATGCCGAAGTCCTTGTCCAGGAGTTCCGCGGCGGCGATGACCTCGCGGAGTATCGTCCCGGACCCCATGAGCTGGGCGCGAACCTGGCCCTGCGTACCGATGTGCAGCAGGTACATGCCCCTCAGGATGCCGTCCTCGACACCGGGCGGCATGGGCGGATGCACGTAGTTTTCGTTCATGCAGGTGATGTAGTAGAAGATGTTCTCCTGTTCGGCGAGCATCCTGCGCATGCCGTCCTGGATGATGACCGCCAGCTCATAGGCGTAGGTCGGATCGTATGACACGCAATTCGGTATCGTCGAGGCAGCAACCAGGCTGTGGCCATCCTGGTGCTGCAGTCCCTCGCCCGCCAGGGTGGTGCGTCCGGCCGTACCACCGATCAGGAATCCGCGTGACTGCTGGTCGCCGCCCGCCCAGATGAAATCGCCGATGCGCTGGAAACCGAACATCGAGTAATAGATATAGAAAGGCACGGTCGGCAAGTCGTGGTTGCTGTAGGAAGTGCCGGCCGCCAGCCACGAACAGAACGCGCCCGCTTCGTTGATGCCCTCTTCGAGAATCTGACCTTTCTTGTCCTCGCGGTAGTACATCAGCTGGTCGGCGTCCTGTGGCGTATACAGCTGGCCCTTCGAGGAATAGATGCCGACCTGGCGGAACATGCCTTCCATGCCGAAAGTGCGCGCCTCGTCCGGCACGATGGGCACTACGTGCTTGCCGATGTTCTTGTCCCGGATCAGCGCCGTCAGTATGCGAATGAAGGCCATGGTCGTCGACGCATCGCGTTCCCCGGTACCTTCGAGCTGCGATTTGAAGATCTCCAGCGGCGGGACCTTCAGCGACACCGATTTCGTGCGGCGCTGCGGGAGAAATCCGCCAAGCGCCTTGCGTCTTTCCAGCAGGTATTCGATTTCATCGCTGTCCGGGGCCGGCTTGCAATAGGGCACGTTGTCAATGTCCTTGTCGGACACCGGAATATTGAACCGGTCCCGGAACTCCTTGAGCGCATCCACATCCAGCTTCTTCTGCTGATGCGCAATATTCTGGCCTTCGCCGGCTGTGCCCATGCCGAAGCCCTTGACGGTTTTCGCCAGGATGATCGTCGGCTGATCCTTGTGTCGCACGGCCGCGTCGTAGGCCGCATAGACCTTCTGCGAATCGTGGCCGCCGCGGTTCAGCCGCCAGATTTCCTCGTCGGACATGTTGGCCACCATGGCCGCAGTCGACGGGTCCTTGCCGAAGAAGTGCTGGCGCACGAAGTCGCCACCCTTGGACTTGAAGTTCTGGTACTCGCCGTCGACACACTCCTCCATCACCCGCTTCAGCGCACCATCGTGATCCTGCGCAAGCAAGGGATCCCAGCGCGAGCCCCAGATGACCTTGATGACGTTCCAGCCGGCGCCGCCGAACGCAGCCTCGAGTTCCTGGATGATCTTGCCGTTGCCACGTACCGGCCCATCCAGGCGTTGCAGGTTGCAGTTGACGACGAACACAAGGTTGTCGAGACCTTCGCGCACTGGCATGGTAATGGCACCCATGGACTCGGGCTCATCCATTTCACCGTCACCGAGAAACGCCCACACCTTGCGATCACTGGCGGGAATCATTTCGCGGTGTTCCAGGTAGCGCATGAACCGCGCCTGGTAGATGGCCATCATCGGGCCGAGCCCCATCGACACCGTCGGGAACTGCCAGAATTCCGGCATCAGCCAGGGATGCGGGTACGAGGAGAGTCCGCCGCCGCCCACCTCCTGGCGAAAGCGATTCAGCTGCTGCTCGCCAAGCCGACCTTCGAGGTAGGCTCGCGCATAGATGCCCGGTGCGGAATGGCCCTGTACGAAAATCATGTCGCCGCCGCGATTTGCCGTTGGCGCTCGCCAGAAATGATTGAATCCCACCTCATAAAGTGTCGCCGAAGATGCATACGACGAGATGTGCCCGCCGTATTCCGTGCTCTTGCGATTGGCCTGTACCACCATCGCCATCGCGTTCCACCGGATGTAGGCCTCGATGCGACGCTCGATGGACCTGTCACCCGGGTACTCGGGCTGCCGGCTCACCGAGATCGTATTGAGGTACGCGGTATTCGGACTGTATGGAAGATAAGCACCGGAGCGGCGCGCATAGTCGATCATCCGGTTCAACAGGAAATGGGCCCGTTCCGGACCGTGCCGGGTGAGCACAGAATCAATCGATTCCAGCCATTCCTGCGTCTCGGTCGGATCCGTATCATCAAATCGGCTGAAATTGCTCATAGGTCGTCCACAATCCGTCCCACACCGAAATCCCGAAGATTTGCCGCGTGAATTCGCGGAGGTGTCCTGCTAGGATCACCGCAATTCGCGCCACTGGAACAATTTCCCATCGCTTCCGGGAACGAAGTCCTGGGTTACATATATTATGACCCAAGCGCATAGAAAAAGGTTAACTGCACAATGCCCAGCACGCTCGCGGAAAAAATTCCTGAGAGTAAAATCAGGATCGTCCAGCATGTCGGTCCACCGTCGTCGTCCGTGGTCGAGGCAATCGACCAGTTGCTGCTGATACTGCCGGCAAAACCGGCAGAAAAAACCTGGTCGGTCGTGCCTCAGGGCAGCAAGGTCAAGGCGTTGCTTAAAAGACGCTCGTCCGGCAGCGTGCCCGGGATTTCGACGCGACTTTCCAACCGCAGGCAGACCGCGCTTCATGTCGGTTTGCTCGACAGC
>DATICC010000525.1:0-2356 GCA_035457045.1 Woeseiaceae bacterium
TTCCGCGCCTTCGGCCTTGAGGTCTTTGTAGACGATCTGGTAGCGATCGTCGGTACTGACGGCTATGGTAATGACCAGCCAGGCACCGTCGTCGGTCACCTGCGCGCCGTACAGCCAGTCCGGGTGTTCGGGACGCAGGTAGACCAGCGTGTCGTTCTCCTGCGGGTCGCCGATGCGATGGAAATACACGGCCTGGTTGGTATTCAGCGACTGGAATTTTTCCTCGTCGTCGGTAGCCGGAAAACGGCTGTAGAAAAAACCGGAACTGTCACCGGCCCAGGAAAGGCCCGTGTACTTCAACCATTCGACCTTGTCCTCCAGCACCGCGTCCGTATCGAGATCCATGACACGTGCCGTGCGCCAGTCCGAGCCTGCATCCTGCACCAGGTACGCAAAATACTTGCCGTCCGGGCTCGGGTGGTAGCTTGCGAGTGCCACCGTGCCGTCTTCCGACCAGGTGTTCGGATCGATCAGCAGGCGCGGTTCATCCTGAAGCGATGCCTGCACGTGAATTACGGACTGGTTCTGCAATCCGTCGTTGTAGCTGTAGAAATAACGCCCGCCTTCCTTCACCGGAAGGCCGTACCGCTCGTAGTTCCACAGGGCCTCGAGGCGCGCGCGAATCGCATCGCGCTCCTCGATCGTGCCAAGATACGCAAACGTTGTTTCGTTCTGCTTGTCGACCCACTGCTTGACCGCTTCGCTTTCGCGGACATCGTCCTCGAGCCAGCGGTAGGGATCGGCCACGGCGGTACCGTGATAGGTGTCGGTATGATCGGTTTTCACGGTGTCAGGATACCGGATGGTTGAAGAGCCGGAGTCGTTCCTGCCGCACGCCGTCAATGCCAGCGTAGCGAGCATCGCAATTGAGCTGAGCCGCATTATTGTTTCCTTGAGGTACGCCTGGTCAGGTCGCTGTTGGATGCGACCCGCCGCCGGGAGTTCCTTTCGGGATTATAGCGTCCGCAACGAGCGCGGCTACGTGCGAATAGTCGGGTTGCCTCAGGCGAACTGTTTCAGGTAGCGATCTAGGCCCTGGCAGGAGAGATCCACGAGCTCCGGGTGCAGGCTGGCCGGCCTGAAGTCGATCCATTTGCCGAGCGACCTGGGATTCAGCACCCAGACGCCGGAGGTCTTTGGCGCTTCGCTGTCACGGATATGCCAGCCGGGAAACAGCAGTATCGGCCTCACGCTGAAGTTCCTTTCGGTGTGTTCTTTCAGCAGCCGTTCGAGTTGTTCCGCTTGTGCGATGACGGCGTTGACCGGTGCGTTATCGAACGGCCCGTCGTTGACGGAGATGCCGGCGCCATTGAATTCCACCACGCAGTCCCCTTCCGACGGCCTGCTGCGCGTTATCTTGCTGACCAGGAAGATGCCCTGGGTGCAGACAATGACGTGATCGATATTCCCGCTGTCGGCGGGAATGCCGTCATATATGCGGTAGTTCTTGACCCGCAACCAATCGAGATAGGCAGAGACAGGCAGCTCGGCATCCAGTGTCCTGCGGCGATGGCGAATGCGCCGTCGTGTCAGGTATTGCCGAAATCTGTGCAGCATACCGCCGCGCGGCATCGTTTTCGGGTTCGGGATCAAGGCGCAGGCCTCATCTCGCCATCACGAACTTTCAGGGTAATGAGACCACTGATGCGATGACAGAACGTGCGTCACATCCGGAAGCAGGCAACGGGTTAAGTTCAATGAGCCATTGCCGTATCGGTTATGCCCGTTTCACTTTATGAATCGTGGCGTTTCCGCTTCCAGGTGCTGCATGACGCATTGTTTCTAGGGGAATTTCACCGGATTCGTTTATGATCAGCGCATCGAAGAACGGGGCCCGACCCCGACACCGTCCAGGGGGAACGTTCATGTTGCAGCGACTCGACGTCAAGCTGGTACTGGCGGCCGTTTCCGGTGCCCTTGTCGGCTTGATTGCCCTGCAGGATGGCGAAGACATCGGCTGGCTGGCTTCGTTCTTCTATTTCTATGGTGTCTCCGGCGCCCTGTTTGCGATTGCGATCCTGTGGCCTTACCTGCAGGGTGACGTTCGATTTCTGCCCAAGGCCTTTGCCCTGGTCGGCGCCAGCGTGCTGAGCTTCTGGCTCGCGTTGCACACGCCGGACCACATACCCGGCATCCCGGCTTTCAGTTCTTCGGGTGCGATACAGTTTGTCGTGGCCAGTATCATCGGTGCCTGCGTCGTCTTCGCTGCCGCGAAATACATCGTGCCCTTCAACTGGTCCAGGCGCTACGTGTCAATTGGCTTGATTGCAGGGGCCGTTGGCGGATGGGCATTCGATGCCTTGATGAATACGCCGGTACTCGATATAGCGGCGAGCTTCATCGCCTGGCATTGCAT
>DATICC010000526.1:0-3044 GCA_035457045.1 Woeseiaceae bacterium
CAGCGCCGGTTGATCGAACAGGGCCTTGAGCTGCGCCAGCACTGTTGTGGCATCCAGCGCATCGTGCCGGCCGAGGTATACGGCCGCGTCGCGTTTCGCGAGTGCCTCTGCGCCTGCCAGCTGGTTCTCAGCCACCGCGACGACGGCCAGTGGCACGCCGAGGCTCGCGAGCTCCCAGCAGCTGGTACCTGCAGCCGAGATCGCGACGTCGGCGCGGGCTACTACCCAGCCAAGGTCGGGCGGGTCGACGAGCAGCTCGACTTCGTGCCGGCGTCGAAGCGTATTGCAAAGTGTCTTGAGCCTTTCGAGATGGGTATTTGCCGGGCCCGCAAGTACTGTCACCTGCAGGCGGCGGCTGCTGACGCCCGCCAGGATTTCGAGGATCCGGCCCGTCGCGTTCGGCGGATCGCTGCCACCCATCGTGACGAGCACGCGCAGGTCTTCGTCCGCCGATACGGCAGTGCTCTGCCGGTTCTGCAGATCACCGGCAATGAAGTCGCGGCGCAGCAGCGCATAGCGGTTGCCTGCCAGCACCCTGCCGTCATCGCCGATGTGCGCGTACATGTTCGCGGTGGCCTGCAGGTTCGGGTTGACGATCAATTGCGCTGCCGACAGGTCCAGCGACGCCAGATCGTCGATGGCCAGGATCTGTTTCTGCTCCTCGCGCAGGGCACGCAGGTACGTCGCCGTAAAGGCATAACCGTCAATGACGATCCACGCCGCATCGAGCTGCCCGGCAGCGGCAACGGTTTCCGCAGCATCGGCAAGGCTCGCCGCGGCTGCGTGCAATCGATGCACCTCGCAGCCCTCGGCTTGCAGGCGATTTAGCAAGGCAGGTGTTTCGGTGGCCGTGACGAAGACGGTACGACCGCCACGATCCTGCCAGGACTGGGCGAGCGCCAGGCAACGCATCACGTGACCGACACCGGTCTCGGGCCTCGCATCCGCGCGCAGGCACAGTACGCCGAACAGGCTGTTCGCATTCATCACGGGCCATTTATCTCAGGCGGCAAACAACGCCTGCAGGGCTGCGACCACCCGGTCCTGTCCCTCCTCGCCCAAATCGGGATAGAGCGGCAGGCTCAAAGCGCCTGAGTAATAGTGTTCCGCGACCGGGAAGTCGCCGCTTTTGAAGCCGAGGTCCCGGTACCAGGGCTGCGTGTGCACCGGGATGTAGTGCACCTGGGCATGGATCTGCCGCTCTCTCAGGCCCTGGTAGAGGCGCAGGCGGTCCACGCGGGTACGCGACGGATCCGGCCGTACGACGTACAGATGCCAGGAGGAATTGGTGTCCGGGTGTTGCCAGGGAAGTATGAGCGGCAAGGGCGCGAGCAGTTCGTTGTAGCGCGCGACCAGGGCGCGGCGGCGCTCGAGAAAAGCGGGCAGTCGATGCATCTGGCTTTCGCCAAGCGCGGCCTGCAGGTCCGTCATGCGGTAGTTGAAACCGAGGTCGACCTGGGCGTAACTCCAGGGCCCGGCACCGGGCTCCGACATGACGCGTTCGTTCCGCACCGTGCCGTGACTGCGAAGGCGGACCAGCCGGTCATGCAGCTCGCTGTCATTGGTCAGCAGCATCCCGCCCTCGCCGGTAGTGATGATCTTGACCG
The DNA here is from genome assembly GCA_035457045.1 of Woeseiaceae bacterium. GTDB lineage: Bacteria > Pseudomonadota > Gammaproteobacteria > Steroidobacterales > Woeseiaceae > JAKEGN01. The sequence goes on from DATICC010000526.1 coordinate 1,608, forward strand.
GATGGAAACTGAATACCGCCAGGTCGGAATACCGGCAGTTGCCGACTGCCTGCTCCTGGTAAGTCGCGCCTACCGCGTGCGAAGCGTCCTCCATGACACGCACGCCATATCGCTTGCACAGGTCTGCGATTGGCTGCATCTCGCAGGACTGCCCGGCGAAGTGCACTGGCACCAGGACCTTTGGCAGCGTCCCGGCAGCCTTCGCCGACTCGAGTTTTTTCCCGAGCGAAGTGATGCTCATGTTGTAGCTGCGCGCATCGATGTCGACGAAATCGACCTGCGCTCCGCAATACAGGGCACAGTTTGCCGACGCTACGAAAGTGTTCGGCGAGGTCCACAGGCGGTCCCGCGGGCCGAGACCCAATGCCAGCGCGCCGATGTGCAGCGCGGCGGTTGCACTGGACACGGCGATCGCATGCTTTGCCCCGCAGTATTCCGCCACGCTCTGTTCGAAGCGCGCGATTGCCGGGCCCTGCGTGATGAACTCCGACCGCAGCACCGCTATGACCGCCGCGATGTCGTCCTCGGTGATGCACTGCCGGCCGTAAGGCAACACCGGTGGTGTCCGCCGGTCCTTCATGCGTCAGCCGGGAAACTGCTGTCGACGTGGCGGCGGATCAGCTCGCGGATCTGCGCAACGCTGAGCCACTCGGTGTTGTCGCCGGAAGAATAGGAGAAGCCGCGTGCCACCGGCTCACCCTTGTGGTGCCTGCAGAACTCTTTCAACACCTCGTCGGGTTTGCGCTGCGCGAGCACCGGCAGAATGAGATAGCGCCGCTCGGTCTCGATGGTCTGCAGCGCGTCGGTTTCCGTGATCATCTCTTCGTGCACTTTCTCGCCGGGCCGAATCCCGACGACGGGTTTCTTGCACTCGGGGCCGATGGCCTCGGCCACGTCGGTGATGCGGTAACTCGGAATCTTCGGCACGTAGATTTCACCGCCGCGGGCCGTTTGCAGCGCATCCATCACGAGGTGTATGCCTTCGTCGAGCGTAATATTGAAACGCGTCATCTCCGGATCGGTGATCGGCAACACGCCCGACTTGCGTTGTGCGAGGAAGAAGGGAATCACGGAGCCTCGCGAACCCATGACGTTTCCGTAACGCACCACCGAAAAGGACAGTTCACGGTGGCCGCGCAAATTATTGGCGGCGATGAACAGCTTGTCCGAGCACAGCTTGGTGGCGCCGTAGAGATTGATCGGCGCCGCCGCCTTGTCGGTGGACAGGGCAACCACCCGCCGAACCTTGCTGTCGAGTACGGCCTCGATAAGGTTCTGCGCGCCGAGCACATTGGTCTTGATGAATTCGAAAGGGTTGTACTCGGCCATTGGCACCTGCTTCAGCGCCGCGGCATGCACCCCCGGGTCGATGCCCTCGAGGGCTCGGCGCAGCCGGGGCAGGTCGCGCACGTCGCCGAGGAAGTAGCGCAGGCAAGG
>DATICC010000527.1:0-4180 GCA_035457045.1 Woeseiaceae bacterium
AACCCGGCAGATCGCGCGCTGCGGCGAAGCCTGGCGGCTGCGTGGAAGCGCTCGGGTCGCAATACGCAGCGCGGATCCGGCGACCACCAGAGGATCGGCTGCCCCGACTCGAACCAGGGAAATATGCCCGCCCGGTATGCACACAGTATTCGCTCGGAAGACAGGTCCCCGCCCGCCGCGAGCAGGCCGTTGGGTTCGTTCAGGGCCAGCTCGACCGGCGGAAACGCATCCGGTGCATCGTCGCTTTTCAGCCAGCAAATGCGCATTCGACTCAGGCTCCGCCAGATTTGTGCATTTTTTTGCGGCCCGGCTGAATACGCGCATCGGTATTCAGGCCCGTGCCCGATGCGTCGCGATACGGGCTGTGATCCTCGACCAGTGCCATGTATTGCTCGACATGCCGTTGTTCGCTGTCCAGGTAACGGCCGACTGCGTCGGCAAACCGGTGGTTGGCCAGCCAGTGCGCGGACCAGGTCGTCACGGGCATGAAACCCCTGCTGATCTTGTGCTCACCCTGCGTACCCGGCTCGAATCGCTGAATTCCATGCCCGATGCAATAGTCGATACCCTGGTAATAGCAGGTTTCGAAATGCAATGCGTTGTATTCGGCATCGGCGCCCCAGTACCTGCCGTAGAGCGTGGTTGCGCTGACGTAGAATACGGCTGCGGCGATCATTCTCTGTTGTCGCTCGGCAACGACCAGCAAGGTCTGTTCCGGCAGCTGTCGCGACAGTTCCGTAAAGAAGGGGAGATTGAAATACGGCATCGACCCGTGGCGTTGAAACGTGCTGCTGATGAGCTCGTATACGGATGCCCACGTCTCGGCATTGATTTGCCCGCCGTCCAGCCAACGGAAGCTGATGCCCTGTTCGGCCACGTGGCGCCGATCCTGCCGCGCCTTGCGCCTTTTCGCGGAACTGAAAGACGCCAGGAACTCGTCGAAGTCCCGGTAACCGCGATTGTGCCAGTGGAACTGGCAGTCCTTGCGCAACAACATCCCGGAGGCGGCCAAAGTGCCTGTTTCCGGCGGATCGACGAATTGCAGGTGCAATGAAGAGCAGTTACGGTCGGCCGCGAGTTGCAGCGCGGCTTCGATCAGTTGGCGTGCACTTTCCGTATCGCCCGGGTCGGCCAGCAGCAATTTGCGGCACGGCGCCGGCGTAAACGGCACGGCGGAAACCAGCTTGGGATAATAATCGATACCGACGCGGTGATACGCCTGGGCCCAGGCCCAATCGAAAACGAACTCACCCCAGGAATGCGTCTTCTCATAAAGCGGCATGGCCGCGCGCAATACGCCGAACCCGTCCCGCAGGACGATATGGCAGGGTTGCCAGCCGGTGGCGACCGACACACTGCCACTGGTCTCCGCGTTTGCCAGGAATTCGTGGCGCAGGAACGGCCAGCGATCGCCGGCCAGCGCGTTCCATTCTTGCGCAGCAATTTCCGTGATGCTCGCCAGGATTTCGGCCGGCATGGGCGACTCAGGCCGCGTCGCTGGCCGGCTCGCTGTGATGCTGCTTTTCCTGCATGTCGATGTATTTCTCGGCGTCGAGCGCGGCCATGCAACCCGACCCGGCCGAGGTAATCGCTTGGCGGTAAACCTGGTCGGCAACGTCGCCCGCTGCGAACACGCCCTCGACGGAGGTTGCCGTGGCGTTGCCCTCGAGCCCGGATTTCACGGTGATGTAACCGTTGCGCATGTCGAGCTGTCCGTCGAAAAGCGCGGTGTTCGGACGGTGGCCTATGGCAATGAATACCCCGGAGAGCGCGAGCTGTTGCACCAGCGACCGGTCCTTTGTGCTGCGAATCCGCAATCCGTTGACCCCGCTGTCATCGCCCAGTACCTCATCGACTGTGAAGTTCCACAGGATGTCGATCTTGCCTTCGCGTGCTTTCTGGAACAGGTGGTCCTGCAGGATTTTCTCCGACCGCAAGGTATCGCGGCGATGAACCAGCGTGACTTTGGACGCGATGTTGCTGAGGTAAAGCGCCTCTTCGACAGCCGTATTGCCGCCGCCGATCACGGCAACGTCCTTGCCGCGGTAGAAAAAGCCATCGCAGGTCGCACAAGCCGAGACACCGCGGCCCCTGTACGCGTCTTCGGACGGCAGGCCAAGGTACATGGCCGTTGCTCCCGTGGCAATGATAAGGGCGTCGCAGGTGTAACTGTGATAGTCACCCTCCAGCATGAATGGCCTGACCGAGAGATCGGCCTTGTGTATGTGGTCATTGATGACTTCGGTGTTGAACCGCTGGGCATGCCGCAACATGCGGTCCATCAGGGCCGGCCCTTGCAGGCCCTCGACATCACCCGGCCAGTTATCGACGTCCGTCGTCGTCATGAGCTGGCCTCCTTGTTCCATGCCGCTCACCAGCACCGGCTGCAGGTTCGCCCTCGCGGCATACACGGCGGCCGCATAGCCTGCGGGGCCCGAGCCCAGGATCAGAACGCGGCAATGTTTGCTTGTGCTCATGTATAATTTGCCCTCGCTTTTGCCTTGATCACCATTCAACAGGGCAACCGGCATCCATTAGGTGCGTCCACTGCGCACCGAATCAAGGCGTGGATTGCTGATGACACGTGAACGTAGGTGTCGGGTGGCCAGTTTAGGGAAAAGCGATTTCGCGGGCAAAAGGGCGTCCTGGAACCGGCCTTGTGGCAGCGCACCGGCACATGCCTCCGGAGGCCTCTCGGCCGGACCATGGAACGCGCGCTCTGGCCTGGTAAAGTTTCATTTCAATCAGTATCTTAGACGAATGACCTAATACAACGCTTCCACTATGTCCCGATCCCGCTCACAGACCTCATCCGGCGCGCCCCTGTCGTTGCAGCTCGTCCGCACCCTGCGCGAGGGCGCCTTGTGGGTGTTCGGCGCCCTGGCATTGATTCTCTGGTATGCACTTTTTACCTACGACATGTCGGACCCGGGGTTCAGCCAGGCGAGCAGCGGCGCTGCCATCCAGAACGGTGTCGGCCGCTTCGGTGCGCTCATTGCCGACCTGCTGTTCATTTCCTTCGGCAGGCCTGCCTACCTCTTCGTCCTGCTGGTTTTCTACCTGGGCTGGAGGATTTACCGCGAACAGCGTGCCCACGAACTTCTGACCAGGGCGGATTTCGGCTGGCGTTTCGGCGGCTTCATCGCAACGCTCGTCACCAGCTGCGCCCTGGCAACGCTGCATTTCTCGCCGTCGGGATTTCGCGAATCAGCCGGGGGCATCGTCGGCCAGATAGCGGGCGACGGCATGGCGTCGGTAATGAAACTCCTGGGTGCCAGCATTTTGCTGTTCTTTCTCTGGCTGGCATCGCTCTCCGTGTTTCTCGGCATTTCCTGGTTCGCAGTAATGGACCGTATCGGGCGCGTCACTCTGAAATACTGGGATGCGCTGCTGGCGAAAATCGGTGAATTGCGGGACCGTGCCGAAGGCAGGAGGCAGCAGGCCGCGCGCCAGGACGTCGTGAAGGCCGAGGTCAAGAGAACGGCCGGGCGGGTACCGCCACGGATCGAACCCGTGGTCGCACCGCTCGAGCCCAGCCGGCGCGCGGAAAAGGAAAGGCAGGTGCCGTTGTTCGATCCGCCCTCCGCGGGTGAATTGCCACCCTTGTCGCTGCTCGACAGTCCTCCGCCCCAGCAAAAGGGCTACTCGGAAGAATCACTGGAAGCGATGTCGCGACTCGTGGAGTTGAAGCTCAAGGATTTCAACATTGACGTCGAGGTAGTGTCGGTATCGCCCGGCCCGATCATTACGCGTTTCGAACTGGACCCGGCACCGGGCGTCAAAGTAAGCCAGATATCAAACCTGTCCAAAGACCTGGCGCGATCGCTGTCAGTCGTAAGTGTCCGCGTCGTGGAGGTCATCCCCGGCAAATCCTTCGTGGGACTCGAGATACCGAACGAGCACAGGGAGCTCGTGACGCTCGGCGAAATCCTGAAGAGCCGCCAGTATGACGAAATGGCTTCGCCATTGACGCTGGCACTCGGCAAGGATATCGGCGGCAACTCGGTGGTAGCGGATCTCTCTCGCATGCCGCACCTGCTGATCGCAGGCACCACCGGTTCTGGCAAGTCGGTGGGCCTCAACTGCATGATCCTGTCGCTGCTCTACCGGCTGACGCCGGACCAGTGCCGCTTCATCATGATCGACCCCAAGATGCTGGAACTCAGCGTCTACCAGGACA
>DATICC010000528.1:0-5581 GCA_035457045.1 Woeseiaceae bacterium
CGCACCCCGGTCGTCCGCCTGAATCGTATCGCGCCTGACGACGTCGAGATGTTTGTCAAGGTCGAGGCATTCAACCCCATGGCGTCGGTCAAGGACCGGCTTGCATTCGCTATCATCAACGATGCAGAAAGGCGCGGAACACTGAAACCCGGGCAAACTGTCGTCGAGGCAACATCCGGGAACACCGGCATAGCACTCGCGATGGTTTGCGCGGCCAGGGGATATCCGTTCGTTGCAACCATGGCCGAATCGTTCTCGGTCGAGAGAAGAAAGATCATGCGCGGACTCGGCGCCAAAGTGATCCTGACGCCGGCCGCCGAACGAGGTTCGGGCATGGTACGGCGTGCCGAAGAGCTGGCAAAAAAGTATGGCTGGTTTCTCGCCCGCCAGTTCGAGAATCCGGCGAATCCCGAATATCACCGCCAGACCACCGGACCGGAAATCCTTTCCGATTTCGCTGGCAGAAAACTGGACTACTGGGTGACGGGGTACGGCACAGGCGGAACGATGACCGGGGCGGGCGAGGTCATCAAAGCGGCGAGGCCGGACATCACGATCGTTGCAACGGAACCCGCTGGTGCGTCATTGCTTGCCGGAGGTGAGTGGCACCCGCACAAAATCCAGGGCTGGACACCGGACTTCATTCCAGCAGTGCTGAATCGGGATGTCTATGACCAACTCGTGCCTGTTACGGATGCGCACGCAATCGAAATCGCCAGGCGCCTGGCGGCGGAAGAGGGAATTTTCTGCGGCATATCTTCCGGTGCAACGCTGGCAGCCGCACTCATCGTGGCCGGGAAAGCAGAGAAAGGCTCCGTGATCCTGGCAATGCTGCCCGATACCGGCGAGCGTTACCTCAGTACGCCACTATTCGAGGGCATCAACGAGGGATCGGACGATGCGTGGCTGGCGACTCTTTGAAACCCCGCCCCTGTGCCCATGGTCGAAAAGGTCCTAATTAGCTGACAACAAAAGAAAAATAGGACGCTGGAGCGGGCTCGCTGAGACCCAAGTCACAGCCAAACCTGGCGCTCCGTGGCATTGTGCCTCGAATTCCGCATCAGCTGGCACAGGCTGGCACGGACTCCGGAGCAGTAGTCGATCGTATGGCCGCGGAAATACACAGCATAAATTCCCCAAAAAACATCGGCGCGGCCAAAGGTCTCTTGCAGTCGCTGGTCCCGCGCGCTCAATGTTTCTGCTTCTACGGCCTTGACCGTGGCTGTGTGTGGAGCAGTGACGGCGTCGACGACCACGAAATCGACACCTACGTAAGCGAATTGCCCCTCGAGATCGTTGCGGGCAAAGACCCGGAATCGAACATGCTGCGGCGCACGCTGACCTCCGGACGAACGCTGCTGGTATTGCCGGTTGGCAGTGACGGTGGCGTGGCCTTCGGGCTTCTGGTTGTCGTGTTCTCGAAGAATGCAGGCAAGTCGTCCTGGTTCAATCCAAGCCTTCTGCAAAGCATCCTGCAGCCTGCGGTGTCATTGATCGGAGAGAACCTTCGCATCAGTGAGCAACTGGCGCTTGTCGAAAGCAAGGCGCAGGAGGCAGAGGAGGAGCTGCAGCTCGTTTACAAGGTCGATGAGAAAATTCACGGCACGTCCCGGAGCCACGCAGGTCTGGCGCAGCTGATCGGCCAAAGCGGCAGGTTCCTCGGCATTGCGTACAGCGTACTGCTGTTGCCTGGCAAAAGAATTCGTATCAGTGCGACGCATTCGAGCTGGAAAAACGTCAACCGCAAAGCGATGGACCGCTACATCATCGAGGCGCTGTTTCCACAACTGGAAGGCCAGCGCGGCCCCGTTATTTTCGAGATACCTGCGGTTGACGGCTCCGAGAACGTCAGTGACCAGGGATTTCAGGCGATGGTATGTCCACTGACGGACAGATCCGGAAATCTCGAGGGCGTCGTCGCACAACTCGGCAGAATCGACAAATCACCATTCGACCCGTCGAGTATGCGGTTCATGGCGCACATCGTTCGCAAGGTCGAATACGTGATCGAGCAGTCATTTGACGCCATGACCGGACTCATGAACCGCTCCGGTTTCGAAGCTCAGTTGCACGAGTCCGCAAAGTCTCTGGCCAGCGAAGAAGACTCTCACCAGTTAATCTATTTCGACCTCGATAACCTGCAGCTCGTCAACGATACTTTCGGTCGTACCGCGGGCGACGAGGTCATCGTGCGGTTCTCGCAGATCCTTGAAGACGCACTGCCGAAGAATGCGGTTGCCACTCGACTCACCGGTGATGATTTCGCGATCCTGCTGACCCATAGCACGATCGACGACGCCCTGCAGCTCACCACGGTCATCCGCGACGGCGGCGACAAACTGCGCTATCTGCAAGGCGACAAGTCGTTGCAGGTGACGGTCAGCATTGGGATCGCAGGTTTTGACTTGCGTTCAGGCGATGCGGGTAACGCCCTGACGGCCTCGCGCATTGCGTGTGACTCGGCCAAGGATCATGGGCGCGATCGGGTTGAGATCTACGATCAGGACAACCAGAGCATTATCCGGCGATACGACGACATGCACCTGGTCTCGCAGATCCAGCAGACGCTGGATGCAGACGGGTTCGAACTCCAGGCCCAGCAGATTGTTTCGCTTACCGGGAAGGACGACAGGCAGCGTTACGAGATCCTGCTGCGCATGAAGGACAGCAGTGGTAACCGGGTTTCCTCGCAGGCCTTCTTCTCCGCAGCGGAACGCTATCAACTGATGCCGCAGATAGACCGCTGGGTGGTGTCCACGACACTTCGGCGGCTCGCGCCATGTGCAGAGTCGCTCAGGGAAACCGGCGCAATTTTTGCGGTCAACCTTTCTGGCCAATCGCTCGGCGACGACAACATCCTGGAGTTCATTGTCGACGAATTGAAGGACAGCGGAGTTCCGGCGGGATCCCTGTGTTTCGAAGTGACGGAGTCGGCGGCAGTTTCCAATCGCGGCAAGGCCCAATCGTTCATTAACGCGCTGCGGGAGCGGGGCTGCAAGTTCTCGTTGGACGACTTCGGCGCCGGACTGAGCTCTTTCGCATACCTCAAGAATTTTCACGTCGATACCTTGAAGATCGACGGCAGCTTTATTCGTGACATCACGGAAAATCGCATTTCCGAATCAATGGTTGCGGCCATTACCCAGGTAGCCAAGGTAATGGGGCTGGAGACCGTTGCAGAATACGTGGAAAGCAAGAAGACCAAAGCCCTGGTCACGAAACTGGGCGTGGATTTCGCTCAGGGCCATGCTGTCGGAAAACCCGCCGCACTGGACGAAGTACTGGTCGCAATCGGTGGCGAGACGCAGGCATCGAACGCCTGACGACGCACGACCGATAGACAGCATCGGCGTCAGGTCCGACAAGCGATCAATCACCGCGCTAAAGCAGTAGACTTGCGCGCATGACATCCGTTATTCAGGGAAATCTGCGGCAGGAAGTGTATCGACTGCCGCCGCTGCTGGTTGATCCGGTCACGCGATGGTTCGACAGGTTGCACCATGAGTGCGGCCAGGAATCGCTGCGCAGGCTGACGGAGTACGGCTCATCGATGCTGGTCAGGCTGGTTGCGTGCAGCGAGTTCGCCGGAAGCGCGATAATTCGTGACTGGACCTGGTTCGCCGACGAACTGGAGTCGGGTCGAATCCTGCAGGTTCCAGGCCGGGAATCGCTGGCAGCCACGCTGCGTGACATGCTTGGGGTGGCCCCGGACCTGTCAAGTGTTAAACGCGCATTACGCGAATTTCGTAACCGGCAGATGCTGGCAATCTTTTGGCGCGATCTCAGTGACGCCTGCGATTTGGCGCAGACGATTGCCTCACTTTCCGATCTTGCGGACGTGCTGATCGAGTGCACGAGCAATCATGTCAGGGCCGGGCTGGCCGCAAGATTCGGCGAAGTCGTCGCAAAAGACGGGCAACCGATGTCACTGATCGTGCTGGCGATGGGCAAGCTGGGCGGACAGGAACTGAACTTTTCCTCGGATATCGACCTGGTCTTCGTCTACCCGGGTGACGGGGAAAGCAACGGCGGCCGCCGACAGTCGGCAAATGAATACTTCACCCGCTGGGCACAGCAGCTGGTTGCGTTACTTGACGAAACCACCGAATACGGATTCGTTTATCGCGTGGATACCCGCCTGAGACCGTTCGGCGACAGCGGCCCGCTGGTCGTCAGCCTGGCTGCCCTCGAAGCCTACCTCGTGCGGCACGGCAGGAGCTGGGAGCGCTATGCCTATATCAAAGCCAGGATCGTGGGTCCGCATGGCAACGGGGCAGCGGAAGTCGAACTGATGGAAGAGCTCATCCGGCCGTTCGTTTACAGGCGCTACCTGGACTACGGCATTTTCGAATCGTTACGGGAAATGAAGTCGCTCATCGCTGCGGAGGTCAGAAGCCGGGAGCTCGCGTCGAACATCAAGCTTGGCCCCGGGGGCATTCGCGAGATCGAGTTCATCGTGCAGTCACTGCAACTGGTCCGTGGTGGTGCGGACCGCAAGCTCAGGGAACGAAAGTTGCTGAGAGTATTGCCACACCTGGTACATGGCGGCGGGCTGAAGCCGGCAGCGGCAACGGCGCTGGCAGATGCCTACCGATTCCTGCGCAGGCTGGAGAACTGCATGCAGGCGATTCGCGATCGCCAGACGCACGATGTCCCTGAAGATGAGGCGGATCGACAGCGACTCGCCCTTGCAATGGGTCACACGAATTGGCAGCAGCTCGAGTCTGACTTGCAGAAACACCGGACCGCTGTGAGCAACCAGTTTTCCGAGATCGCATTTCGCGGCGACACAGACAGCGGGAGATCAGGCCTCGAACAGCGTGTCGCGGGACTTTGGGAGGGCGCGGGCAGTGCTGCAGAATGGCGTCGTGGCTTCGCAGAGATGGGGCTTGAGGATGCCGAGGCTTTGTCATCGGTGATGGAGGCGTATTCGCGATTGCCGGCGATGCGGCAGATCGACGCGGTGTCGCGGCGGCGAGTGGGCGAGTTCGTGTCCGCATTGATTCCGCAATTGAAGAAAAGCAAACAACCTGTGCTTGCGCTCGAGCGCGTCCTGAAGGTTTCGGAGCAAATCGTTCGACGTAGCGCATATCTGGCCTTGCTCAATGAAAATCCGGCAGTACTCGAGCGACTGGTCGGCCTCTGCGAAGGCAGTGCGTTCCTTGCCGGCGAGATTGCGCGGTTTCCCGTGCTGCTCGACGAAATGATCGACCCAGCCAGCTATTCCGGCGCCCTGACGGCATCCGATATGCGTGCGGACCTGCAGCGGCGATTTGCTTCGACCGACGAACCTGACAGCGAGCAGCGCATCGAGACCCTGGCGCAATTCCAGCGTGCCATGATTTTTCGCGTAGCGGTCGCAGATTACAGCGGTTCCCTGCCGATCATGAAAGTCAGCGATCGTCTGACCGAACTTGCGGAACTGGTGTTGGAATGCGCGCTGGACGCCGCATGGTCGGATGTCAGCTCACGCCACGGGGAGCCCTGGTTCGAAGACGGCGACGGGCCGCGCCGCGCAGGATTCGGCATCATCGCCTACGGCAAACTGGGCGGGATGGAGTTGTCCTATGGTTCCGATCTC
>DATICC010000529.1:0-3911 GCA_035457045.1 Woeseiaceae bacterium
AACGGAGCGGCCGAGCTTCAGTACCTCGGCGTACGTCCTGACGACGGGCACGTGGCAGATCGAAACCGGCTACCAGTATGTGAATGACTCCGACGGTGCCGACTTCGAATTGCACACCCTGCCGCTCGCGTTGCTGCGCTATGGCATAAGCGACGGCATCGAGCTCCAGTTCGGCTGGCCCGGATTGTCCTGGCGCGACAATGGCAACAATTCCGACAATGGCATGAACGATGCAAGCATGCGCATCAAGATTCGCGTAACCGATGAATACGCCGCCACGCCGATCGCGTTCTTTGCCGGCCTGACCTTACCCGTCGGCGATGACGAGTTCACCAGCGACAGCTACGAACCATCGATAGGAGCTGCGTGGGCGCACTCGCGCTTTTTCGGCACCGTGCTGATTGCGGAGTCCGATGACGATTACACCTTCGAGAACGGCCTCGGCATGAGCTTCGAGCTGCAAAACAATGCCCGCGCCTACGCCGAGTGGCAGGCCACGGTCCCCGAGGACGGCGGTTCGTCGCACAGCCTGAACGGCGGCATACTGTGGCAAAGGCAGGCCAACATGCAGCTTGATCTGAACGCCTCGCTGGGGCTCAATGATCGCGCTGCGGACTTCTCCATCGGCGGGGGTTTCTCCTACAGGTTCTGAACCACGGTGGTGTTGCTGCGGCAGCCAATGTGCTCGCGCATGCCGGCCGGAGTGGCAAACGATGACGGTCGAGTTTCCGCCGAATACGAGTATTGGTCGCAATGCCCTCGCGGTACTTGCGTCCCTGCCGCTGTTCGAGGACCTGGAGGCGGCAGCCCTGGTGGCCGTCGCCGAACAGGTCGAGTGGTTCTGCATTCCCGGCGGCACGACCCTGTTCGAACAGGGCGATGAGGCCGACTCCCTGTACGCCGTGAGCAGCGGGGCGCTCGGTGCCTACCGCGATGGGCCTGACGGGCGGCGCCTGATCGGCCGGGTACGCCGGGGCGAAACGGTGGGCGAGAATGCGCTGGTGTCGGGCAGCCGGCGCACCGCCACTGTCGTCGCGCTACGCGATACCGAGCTCATGCGCTTTTCCAAGGACGCGTTCGACAACCTGGCGCGACAGTTCCCCTCGGCCATGCTGAACATCGCCCGGCTAACGGTGGCGCGGCTGGAGCTGTCGCTGCGGCACGATACGCCGCGTTCTTCGTCGCGCACATTTGCCATCATCGGCAACCATGCCGGTATCGATACGCGGGAGTTCGCCGCCAACCTGTCGCGCGCGCTCGCCGCTTACGGCCGTACCGAAATATTCACTCTGGATGACGCGGCGAAGCACACCAGCGTGTGGTTCAACGAAATCGAATCCAGGCGGGATTTCATACTGTATGTCGCCGATGCCTCGTCATTGGCCTGGACCCGGCAATGCGTGGCGCAGGCCGATACACTGGTACTGCTTGCAGATGCGCGGGACGAGCCGCGCCCCTGGCCCGGGATCGATGTCATCAGCGCGAGGAATCCGGCTTCGCAAATCGTCGAGCTCGTGATCCAGCAGCGGCGGCTGATACGGCCCGGGACGGCGCAGCAATGGCTGGCGCAGCATCCGGTCGCACATCATCACCACCTGCGCTCGAAGGAGGATATCGGCAGGCTGGCGCGCCTGATCACGGGCAATGCGACCGGGCTGGTGCTGAGTGGCGGCGGGGCACGCGGATTCGCACATATCGGGGTAATCAAGGCGCTGCGGGAGGCGGCCATTCCGATCGATCACTGCGGCGGCACCAGCGTAGGATCGATCATGGCGGCAGGTGTCGCCGGCGGCTGGAGCACCGAGCAGCTTATCAGCCACCACCGGCGCAATTTTGTCGAGCGGAATCCTATCGGCGACTATACCTTGCCGCTGATCTCGCTGGCCTCCGGCCGGCGCGTGAGCCGCTTGTTGAAGCGCGAAGTCGGCGACATCGACATAGCCGACCTGCCGCTTCCGTTCTTCTGCATATCAACCAACCTGACCCGCGGCGAGGTGTACGTACACCGCAGCGGGCAGTTGTGGCGTGCACTGCGGGCTTCGGTCGCAATCCCCGGGGTGTTGCCGCCGATATTTCACGAGAAACAGATACTGGTCGACGGCGGGGTGCTGAACAACCTGCCGGTAGACGTCATGCGCTCCTTTGGCAGAGGCCGGATCATCGGCGTCGACGTCGGTACCGAACATTCGCTCGTTGCCTGTGACGATGTCGACGAAACTTCGGTGCTCGGCCGGCTGCGATTGCTGCGCACGCGCCGCGCACCGAGCATCATCCAGTTGCTGTTGCGCGCAGGGAGCCTGAGCTCGGCACTATCCAACGATGCAAACCGCGAGCAGAGCAGCATCCTTCTTGCACCGCCGCTCGACGGCATCGATGTGCTCGACTGGAAATCCTTCGATCGCGCCCTCGAGGCCGGCTATCGGCACACCGCGGAGCGCATCGCGGAAATCAAGACCGCGCTGGAACAGGATCGCCGCGGCGTCTCGGTGCCTTACTAGTTTTCCTCGGCCGGTGCCAAAGTCTCGGTGTCGTCGGTCTCGGCCGCTTCTTCCGACGCCGGTGCTTCAGCGGCTGGTTCGGTTACGGCAGGCTCTGTTGCGGCAGGAGCCGCCTCGGCCGCATTGACCTGGCAGTCCCAGCCCTGGCTCTTCAGCTGCTCGATGAAGGCCGCGGCCCGGCTTTCGCAATAGCCGGCCTCGTTCTGCGCACGCCACGGGACCTGGCGTTCACCCGGCATCTCGGTGTCCTTGTAGTAGTGGACTTCGCAAGGCACCTCGCGCCCCGGCTCGTAATAGATTTCGACCCGGCGGACCAGGTCGCCCAGCGTGCAACGGTAGTTGTCGGCAGCAATGGCGGTCGCGGGCAGCGATACGGCGGTCAGCAGGATTGCAAACGGGAGTTTCTTCGGCATGGCGCTTCTCCTTCAGGTTGGTCAGGAAACCAACGGTTCGAGTCGCCTGCAGTGCAGGCTCCTACAGGTACTGCGATCCCGGTTGGTCGCCCGCAATGCGGGCTCCTGCAGCGGCTCCGGTCGTGGTCGGTTACCTACGTCGTTTCGAGAATCTTGCCCTGTGATTTCGCACGCTCCTCGAATTCGTGCTGCCATTTCGAGCGGTGCACTGCCGGCGCCACCTGCACCGCCGTTACCTTGTATTCGGGACAGTTCGTTGCCCAGTCGCTGAATTCGGTGGTCACCACGTTGGCGCCGGTCGCGGGATCGTGGAAGGTCGTGTACACCACGCCGGGTTGCACGCGCTCGGTGATTTTCGCTTCCAGCGATATCTCGCCCTTGCGGCTCGACAACGACACCCGGTCACCGTTACTGATGCCGCGGGTTTCGGCATCGTGCGGATGAATCTCGAGGAGGTCCTCGTGATACCAGATGACATTGTCCGTGCGCCGGGTCTGCGCGCCGACGTTGTACTGCGTCAGCGTGCGGCCTGTCGTCAGGATGAGCGGGAATTTGCGGCTGGTGCGCTCGTCGGTGGGAACGTAATCGGTCTCGACGAACAAACCCTTGCCGCGGACGAAGTTGTCGATGTGCATGATAGGTGTGCCCATCGGCGCCTCTTCGTTGCAGGGCCATTGCACGCTGCCGACCTCATCCAGGAACTTGAACGAGACGCCGCCGAAGGTCGGCGTGAGCTTGGCGATCTCGTCCATGATTTCGGCTTCACAGCTGTAATTCATCGGGTACCCGAGCGCCTGCGCGAGTTCCTGTGTGATCAGCCACTCGGCCTTGCCCTGACGGGGTTTCATGACCGGGCGTACGCGGTTGATACGGCGCTCGGCATTGATGAACGTGCCGTCTTTTTCGAGGAACGAGGTACCCGGCAGGAACACGTGCGCAAATTTCGCGGTTTCGTTCAGGAACAGGTCCTGCACGACCACGCATTCCAGGCTGCCGAGCG
>DATICC010000530.1:0-6957 GCA_035457045.1 Woeseiaceae bacterium
TGTTCGACTGGAAGCCATCGATTTCCTGGTCGAACAGGGCGATGTTGATGGCGCCGTTTTCGAAATTGGTCTTGATGCCAATCTCGTAGACTGTCGCTTCCTCCGGACCTGCATAGCGCGTACCCGCGACCAGGTTATTCAGCCCGAGCCCGGCCGAGTTGATCGCCGCAAGGTCGGATGCGAACGGCCGTGAATCCCGCGACAGGTTCCAGGAGGTGGCCTTGAAGCCAGTGCCCGCACCGAGGTACAGGTTGATGTTGTCGGTCAGGTCGAAGGCGAGCCGTACCGTCCAGGTCGTGTCGCTGTCGCTGGAGCTGCCAGGTTCGACCGAGTTCGGGTAGCCGAGGAAGGGTGGCAGGAACTGCAGCGGCTGCAGCGCGAGGATCGGGTTGCAGGCCGGTGGCGGGCTCGTGGCCGAACACGGCGTAACGCTGAGCGCCTGGGCGGTCGCTGCAGCGCCCGGGTTGGCCGCGATGTTCGGTGGCGTCGGCGGTAAGCCGGTCAGTGCAGTGAAAATCTGCGCGAAGCCGATCTGCACGAAGCTCAGGGACGAGAACACGTCCGTATTGGTCATGTTGACGAAGGCGTCCTTGTCGTCGCTGGTGTAGTTGGCGCCGAGCGTCAGGGTGACCCGATCCGTCATGTGCCAGTCGATCTGGCCGAAGATCGAGTACGCCTGGTCATCCTGCCCGGCGGATTCGAAATTGCCCTGGCCCGCGGCGAAGAACGTGCCGGGAGGAATATTGAAAGGCGGCCCGCCGAGGGCATTCTCCAGCACCGTCACGTTGCCCATAGCCAGTATGTCGGCGTAATTCCGGAAGTCGTTGCCGTAATTCAGCACATTGCTGATCTTCACTTCCTCATCGAAGAAATAACCGCCGATCATCCAGTCGAGACTGCCGTCGCCGGAGGAGGTAAGCCGCAATTCCTGGGTCAGGGTGTCGATCTCTGTGTCGCCCGAATTGATACTGATCAGCTCGGCGCTGGTGAAATCGACGTCGCTGTTCTCGAATCGTGATTGCGTCCGGAAGGCTGTGATCGAGGTCAGTGTCGATGAAGCGAAATCGTAATCGATCTGCAGTGACAGGCCGCTGTTCTCGATCACGTTTTCCGGATTGAAGTCGTAGTAATTCTTATAAGCAAACGGTGCATTGCCCACGAGGTCGCCGCCGACCGCCGGGTGGCGAATGGCGGCACCTGTCGGGCCGTCGACGAGGTTGGCTACGCCACAGCAGACTTCGTCGATTTCGTCATAGTCGGCAATGATTCGAAATTCGAGATTGTCCGTCGGCACCAGCAGAAACTGGCCGCGCACGCCCCAGCGGTTCCGGTCGCCGTATTCCTCGCCGTCGACCAGGTTGGTGTAATAGCCGTCACGGCTGTTGACGCTGCCGGACAGGCTGAATGCCATGGTCTCGGTCAGCGGACCGGTGATATCGCCTTTCACGAGCACCTGGTTGTAATCACCCACCGTCAGCGTCGTCGAACCGCCGAAATTGTCGAGGTCGGGCTTGGCGGTAACGATATTGATGATGCCGGCGGACGCGTTCTTGCCGAACAGCGTGCTCTGCGGGCCGCGCAGCACCTCGATGCGTTCGAGGTTCGGCAGGTCGGAGAGGGCGGACGCCGAGCGAGAGCGGTAGACGCCGTCGACAAACACGCCGACCGAGGGCTCGATGCCGGCATTGTTTGCGCCGTTGCCAAAACCGCGGATGACGAAATTGGTGTTTCCGGTCGTCTGCAACTGTGTCACGCGCAATGACGGGACGATGAATTGCAGGTCTTTCATGTCGAGCACCTGCGATTGCTGCAGTGTCTGCGCATCGATGACCGATACGGCGACCGGTACTTCCTGCAAGGTCTGTTCACGCTTCTGGGCCATGACGATGATCTCTTCGATCACCATAGGTTCGTCCTGCGCAAAGGCCGGAGTGGCGACCAGGGCCAGCACGACGGCCGCCATGGTTGCGTTACAAGTTGCCGAAATACCCGATTTGGACAGCCGATTCGAATTGGCCATTGGATTCCCCCAGTGTGTTTACTGACCCGTTTCGCTGACACAGCCTACTGCCCTGAAGTCCGCGAGACTAGCTGCATGGATGCGGCCGGGAGTCTGTATTTGGCATTCGTAGCGGCCCGACATCCTTGTGCAAAAGAATAGCACTAATTGGGCATTGCCAGGCAGTAGCGCCGGACAAAATCGCCGCAGAATCGCTTACCTGCATTGGTAATCGGCTGTAGTGCCTTAAGCACGGCCGGTGGCTCGCCTGGCGCTGGACCCGGGCTCTTGCAGCCCGCTGCAACGGTTCTGTTAAATTGCGCTACTGTCCCCGGACCGGAGCCGAAGGAACGACTATGCACGGACTCATGATGGACACGCCGCTCGTGATTTCCTCGATCCTGCGTCACGCGGAGCGCAATCACGGCAATCGCGAGATCGTTTCGGTGACCGCGGACAACCCGCGACACCGTTACCACTACGCCGACCTGTGCCGCCGCAGCCGCCAGCTGGCCAATGCCCTCGACCGCTGCGGGCTCGCTCGCGGCGACCGGGTTGCGACCCTCGCATGGAACGACTATCGCCACCTCGAGGCGTATTACGCCATCGGTGGCGCCGGTTATGTCTGCCATACGATCAATCCGAGGCTGTTCGTCGAGCAGATCGTGTTCATCATCAACCATGCCGGGGACCGGATCCTCCTCACGGATCCGCTGTTCCTGCCCGTGCTGGAGAAGATCGCCGAAAAGGTCGCCTGCATCGAACGCTACGTCGTGCTGACCGACGACCAGCACATGCCCGCGACAACGCTGCCAAATGCGGTGTCGTATGAGTCCTTCATCGCCGCCGAGAGCGATGCCTACGACTGGCCATTGCTCGATGAGAAAGACGCTGTAGCCCTCTGCTACACCTCGGGCACTACCGGCGACCCGAAAGGCGTGCTGTACAATCATCGTTCCACCGTGCTGCACGCGTACGCAGGAATTGCGCCTGACGTGCTTAATCTGTCGAGCCGGGATTGCGTGTTGCCGGTCGTTCCGCTGTTTCACGTCAACGCCTGGGGCATACCGTATTCGGCGTTGATGGTCGGTGCCAAGCTGGTCTTTCCGGGCCCGAAAATGGGCGATGGTGAAACGCTGTTCGCGTTGATGGAAGGCGAGGACGTGACGATCTCACTGGGCGTACCGACCGTCTGGATGGCGTTGCTGCAATATGCGGACAAGACAGGCCGACGACTCAACAAACTTCAGCGCACGGTCATCGGCGGCGCGGCCGTCCCGGAGGCAATGATTCGCGCCTTTCGCGACCGCCACGACGTCGTCGTGCACCAGGGTTGGGGCATGACGGAAATGAGTCCTCTCGGCACCCTGAATTCACTGAAGGCCGGGATGGAAAAATGGCCTGCCGACGACATACTACGATTGCAGACCAAGGCTGGTCGCGGCATCTACGGCGTCGAGTTACGCATAGTCGATGACGAACAAAATGAACTTCCGTGGGATGGCAAGGCGTACGGCGCCCTGCAGGTGCGCGGGCCCTGGATCTGCAGCGATTATTTCAAACTGAATGGTGCAGCCGGCGCGCACACGGAGGACGGCTGGTTCGATACCGGCGACGTTGCCACCATCGACCCGGAGGGATTCCTCGCAATCACCGACAGGACGAAGGATGTGATCAAGTCGGGCGGCGAATGGATCAGCTCGATACAGGTGGAAAACATCGCCATGGGTCATCCGGCCGTTGCCGAGGCCGCCGTCATCGGTGTGCCGCATGCGAAGTGGACCGAGCGGCCGCTGCTCGTGGTTGTCAAAGCGGCGGGCAAGCAGCTCGAGCGGGACGAAATGCTGGCCTGGTTCGACGGCAAGATCGCGAAATGGTGGCTGCCGGACGATGTGGTGTTCGTCGAGAGCATTCCGCATACGGCGACCGGCAAGGTCAAGAAAATCGACCTGCGCCGGCAGTTCGCCGACTACACCCTGCCGGGATCGCCGGCAGACTTTTGATTCAGGGAGCCGCCAAGTATCATTCGCAGCGACATTGCGTTGGCATGCAATGCGTCCTGCCCCCTGAAATTCGCTGATTGCAATTGACCTGATAAGGAAACTCCATGCCTGATGCCTTGCGCCTGTTCGGCCTGAAAGCAATCGTCACTGACGCCGCATCCGGCATTGGTGAGGCGATAGTGCGCACGTTCGTCAAGCAGGGAGCGCATGTCCTTGCGGTCGATGCAGCGGGGAGCGGCGTAGAAACCCATTTCCGGAAACTCGGCGGGGTAACCGGTCTGGCGCTCGATCTGCGCGCTTCGGATTTTCCAAATCAATTGATGTCATCCGCCAAAAGCGTGCTGGCCGGACTCGACATCGTAGTGGCGAATTTTGACTGGCATGGCGAGTCGCCGATAGCAGGTTCAGATGCGGCGGCTATCGAGTCATTGCAGGCCGGCATGGTGTCGAGGGTGTCCGGCTTGCTGGACGCTGCGATACCCATGCTGCAGAAGAGCCCGGCCGGCCGCATGATCGCCATCGGTTGCCTGCGCAGCGTCTTTGGCAGGGATGGCGAGCAGGCCTACCGCAACAGCGAACGGACCCTGCACAAGCTGATGCAGTCGCTCGCCACACGCTGCGGCGAGTTGGGCATTACCGCGAACTTCATTCAGCCTGGTGCGGTCATGACGCCGGTCAGCCGCCGCGTGTTTTCCGCCGACCGGGAACTTCGCGATCACTGTATTCGCATGTCGGCGTCAAAGAGACTCGGCGAGCCGGTCGACATCGCCAAGGTGGCCCTGTTCCTCGCGACCGACGACTCCGTGTTTGTGAGCGGGGCGGGAATCCGTGCCGATGGCGGCATAGCTGCGAACTGAGCACCGGCTGTGAATCCCGTTCTTCAGGACCTGATCGCGTTGTTGCGGCTGGAGCGAATCGAGGACAATATTTTTCGCGGGCAGAGCAGGGACATCGGTTCCGCGCAGGTTTTCGGCGGGCAGGTGCTGGGCCAGGCCTTGTCAGCCGCGCACCTGACGGTAGAAGACCGGAGCGCGCATTCCCTGCATGCCTATTTCCTTCGCCGCGGCGACATGACTGCGCCGATCATTTACGAGGTCGATCGCGCGCGTGACGGCGGCAGTTTCTCGGTGCGCCGCGTCGTGGCCATCCAGCACGGCCGGCCGATCCTGATCCTCGCCGCATCGTTTCAGTCACCGGAGCCCGGGTTGGAGCACCAGGCTCTTATGCCCGCCGTGCCGGGGCCGGAGGGCCTTCAGGATGCAACCGAGGTCCCGGAAAACGTCCTCGAACGCATACCGGAAAAAATGCGGCGCTACCTGACGCACAAGCGGCCGTTCGAATTCCGTCCGGTCCGCCCGCCGAACTTCTCCGAACCCGAGGTGCTGCCGCCGGTCAAGCACGTCTGGATACGGGCAGTCGATGCGCTTCCGGATAACGCTACTTTGCACCAGAACCTGCTCGCCTATGTCTCCGACTACGAATTGCTGGGTACCAGCGTGCTGCCGCACGGGTTGCTGTTCGCGAGCGGCAACGTACTGATGGCAAGCCTCGATCATGCGTTGTGGTTTCATCGCGAGGTTCGCGTGGATGACTGGTTGCTGTATACCTTCGACAGTCCGAATGCGTCCGGCGCACGCGGCTTCGCCCGTGGCCAGTTCTTTACGCGTAACGGCGTCCTGGTTGCATCCTCCGCGCAGGAGGGCCTGGTGCGCGTGCTTCCGGAGGGGCAAACGCGCAAGCCGCGATCCGACCCGCGCCAGCAACGTTAGGAAAAGGTGTCAGGTTTATTTTCTTGAAAAGGTGTCAGGTTTATTTTCTCCGGTTGGGAAAATAGATGTGGCACCTTTTCTGCGAAGAAAATAAACCTGACACCTTTTCAAGAAAATAAACCTGACACCTTTTCCGACACCTTTTCCCGGCAGCTCTTCAGTCAGTCCTTGTGCAGCGCGGGCTCGGAGGCGTAGCGGCGGCCGTTTTCGACATAGTGCCGCGCCGACGCCTGCAGCAGGTTGAACTCATCCGCTTTGAGCGGGCGCACGACCCTGGCCGGGGCACCGAGGATCAGGACGCCATCCGGAAACACCTTGCCTTCCGTGACGAGTGACTGAGCACCGACCAGGCAATTGTTTCCGATGCGCGCGTTGTTCAGGATTGTGCTGCCTATGCCGACCAGCGACCCGTCGCCAATACGGCATCCGTGCAGCATGACCCGATGGCCGACTGTCACGTTGCGGCCGATCTGCAATCGTATGCCGGTATCCGTGTGCAGGACCGAGCCATCCTGGATATTGGAGTTCTCACCGATCTCGATCCAGTCGTTGTCGCCCCTGATCACGACATTGAACCAGATGCTGGCACCCCGGCCGATCCGCACGCTGCCGATGATGGTGGCATTGTGCGCAACGAAATGATCCGTTCCTTCGAACTGCGGCCGTCGCTCGCCGAGGCTCGCAATCATCTGGCCGTGGCCTGGTTTGCAACGGCAGCGGTCGCGGCCGCGATTGCGTCCGGGTCGCCGAGGAATCGACGCGAGCGAGGTTCGAGCTTGCCATCGAACTCATAGACGATCGGGACCCCGGTCGGAATGTTGAAGCCGGTGATGTCCTCGTCGGAAATACCATCGAGCATCTTGATCAATGCACGAAGGCTGTTGCCGTGCGCGGCGACGAGTACGTGCTTGCCGGCCTTGAGGTCCGGTGCGAGCAACTCATGCCAGCAGGGCCGGACACGCTCCAGCGTGGTGGCCAGCGATTCGGTCGCCGGCAGTCCGGCGATGCCGGCATAACGCGGGTCGTGCCGGGGGTGCCTGTCATCCGCCGGATCGAGTGCGGGAGGTGCTGTGCTGTAGCTGCGCCTCCAGAGCAGCACCTGATCGGCCCCGTACCTGGCAGTAGTCTCCGCCTTGTCGAGTCCCTGCAAGGCACCGTAGTGGCGTTCATTGAGCCGCCAGTCGCG
>DATICC010000531.1:0-2050 GCA_035457045.1 Woeseiaceae bacterium
ACTGCAAGCGCTCAAGGGAACCAGCTACCAGCTGGTCGTTCGTCCCTGCGATCGCAGCTCACCGACGCTGCACGACGACATCTGCGAGATCATCGCCCACCAGAAATTCTTCGGCGTCATTCTAACGCCTTCGATTTCGGAAGACGACGAACTGATAGGGCGTCTTCGCCAAATGGAATGCCCGTACGTACGCATCGCGGCGGTGTCACTCGACACACCGGAGAACATGATCGAAACGCACGACTATGTCGGCGCGGCGGAAGCAGCGCGGCATATCGCCGGTCTCGGCCACAAGCGCATCGCGCACATTCATGGGCCGAATACGTTTCTGTCCGCGGCGGAACGCCTGCGCGGTTTTCGTGTCGGCCTCGCGGAATTCGGCTTGCGTATCGACGAGCAATACCTGCTGCGTGGCGGTTACACCTTCGAGTCCGGAATGCAAAGCGGTGAAAAACTTCTGCAGCTGTCACGCCCACCGTCGGCGGTTTTTGCCGGCAACGACGAAATGGCGGTCGGTGTCTACCAGGCGGCACGGCGCGCCGGCCTGCGCGTGCCCGATGATCTTTCGATCGTCGGGTTCGACGACTCACCGATTGCGACGCGCATCTGGCCGACCCTGACCACGGTGCGGCTGCCGATCGTGCACATGGGGAGCATCGCGGCCCAGCTGCTCATATCGAACTACGATCGCATGGTCATGGAGCCGCCGTCGGCGACCTCGGTCATGCCGAGCCTGGTGGTGCGTGACTCGACCGCGCCGCCTGCGAAATCGTCCTGAATCGCCCCGGCCGGGCAGGCCGGAGGCGGCTTTGATTATGGATTGACACCGGTTACCATAGAATCGAACCAGACAGCCGAAGGGGCCACGAAAAGGGGCGAAGAAGCATGTTCAGACATACCTACCAGGCCACCCATCCCGACATGATGGAGGGGGTCGACAACCAGGCACTGCGCGAGCGCTACCTGGTTACTGAAATCTTCGTCGACGAGGGCATCAGCCTGAACTATTCGCACAACGAGCGCCTGGTGGTCGGCGGCGCGGCACCACTGTCGAAGCCGGTCCGATTGCCGGACCAGGTCGCCCCGGTTGCCGGGGCGCCGTTTCTCGAACGTCGCGAACTGGGTGTCGTCAACGTCGGAAAGGGCACAGGCAGGATCACGGTCGACGGCAAGGCTTTCGACATGCAGCCGCGCGACGGCCTCTACATCCCGATGGGTTCGAAGGAAGTCGAGTTCCGGAGCAACGACAAGGTCGAGCCGGCTCGTTTCTACCTCGCGTCGACGCCGGCCCATGCGCGTTTCGAGCTGGTGAAGATTTCCATCAAGGACGCCGTGCCACTCAATCTCGGCGCGCTGGAAACATCGAACGACAGGACCATCTACAAGTACATCGTGCCGGAAACCTGCCGCTCGGCGCAGCTGCTGCTCGGGATGACCATCCTGAAACCGGGCAGTGTCTGGAACACGATGCCGCCGCACCTGCACGACCGCCGTTCCGAGATCTACTTCTACTTCGATCTGGAGAAAACGCAGCGCGTGTTCCACTTCATGGGGCAACCGGATGCCATGCGCCACATCGTCGTGCACGATGCGGAAGCCGTCATCTCTCCACCCTGGTCCATCCACATGGGTTGCGGCAACAGCAACTACTCATTCATCTGGGCGATGGGCGGTGAAAATCTCGATTACACGGACATGCACGTCCTGGACATTTGCCAACTCAAATAGGGCATATTGATGACAGACCAGCCGTTCAGCCTGCTTGGCAAGGTCGCCGTCGTAACAGGAGCCAACACGGGTCTGGGACAGGCAACGGCCATAGCGCTTGCCAAGGCTGGAGCGAGCATCGCGCTCGTCGGCCGATCGGCGCCGGACGACACCCGCTCTCAGATCGCGGCGCTCGGCGGAAAATCCGCAACGATCATGGCCGACCTCTCCGATGCGGGCAGGGCAGGCGCAGTCATCGATGAGGCGAAAGAAGAACTCGGCGCCGTCGATATCCTGGTCAACAACGCCGGCATCATCAAGCGCAACGACGCCATCGATTTCA
>DATICC010000532.1:0-3472 GCA_035457045.1 Woeseiaceae bacterium
TGCTTCACGTCGTACATGAAATAGACACCGACGCTCTTCTCGGCTCCCGCATCGAGGGTTGCGAACACGCCCGGGAAACCGTCTGTTTCGATGATGTCCGCCCGTTGGAACCCCGCGTCTTTGAGCAACGCGGCCATGTGCTCGGGGCCGGCCGGAAAGTTGAGGTTCTCCGCCGCGATGGAGGGCAACGCGATCCATTCCTGCAGGCGCTGCACGCCCTCGTCATGCTGTTTCGCGATGACTGCTTTGATATCACTGAAATCTGTTTCGGCAGTCCAGGCGGCGTGGCATGCGAGCAGGGCGACCGGCAGCGTGGCGCTAATCAGCATTTTTCGGTTCATGGCGTTTCCCGTCTTTTATTGTAAGTGGGGTGGCCTGCCTAGTTTGCGCGATACCGGAGTCGAACCGCAAACCCGGCATCATCATCGCCATTGCCCCTGTAGGAGCCCGCATTGCGGGCGACCCGAAGCGTCGACTTCGATCTTCACTTGCTTACGGATAGCCTTGAACGTGCCATACGATTGCACGGGGTCCGACCCGATTCAGAGATCTCGATAAACCTCTTTCCGGTCCGCAATTCGAATGACGTAAACGGTTAATTCCAGGTCGTGAATCGTGTACAGGATCCGGTACCGGCCTTGCCTCAGCCGGTATCGCTCATGGCCTGATAGTTTTTGCACACCGACGGGACGAGGGTTATCGCTTAAGGATCGTATGCGCCGGATGATGCGTTGCCGATCCGCCTTGGTCGACACCGCCTCGAGTTCTTTCAGCGCCGATTTCTTGATCTGGACGCTATAGTTTCCCACGCCGTTTCAGTTCCTTGACGGCGTCTTCGAAGGCGTAGCTCGGCTCCGACTCCCGCGCTTCAAATGCTTCGAAGTCCTCCGCGTCCTCCGTCAGCGCCACCCGGATAGCATCGTTAACGAGGTCGGAAATGCTTTGATCGGTTTCAGCTGCTTTGAGCCGCAGCGCGCGGTGCAGTGCAGGGTCGAAATACACGGTCGCGCGTTTTGCGGCTGGACTCCTCATGACACAAATTTTAGCGGCTTGACGTTTTAGCGTCAAGTCGCCTCCTGTGCAGGGGCCCGCTTTGCGGGCGACGCGGATCTCGAACGTACCGCGATTACCGTCATCGCTCCTGTAGGAGCCTGCATTGCAGGCGACGCGGATCTCGAACGTACCGCGATTACCGCCATCGCCCTTGTAGGAGCCTGCATCGCAGGCGACGCGAAACCTCGATTTGGCACGATTCCCGTCATAGCGTCGCCTGCAGTGCAGGCTCCTACAAGGGCTGCGGTTATCGCTACGCCGCTTTCGCCAACCGTTGCTGCGACAATCCCTCGGCGAAGCCCCGGAGCGCGGCCGCGCCGTCTCCTGCGAGCGAGGACCCGTGCATGATCGCGAGCGTGCGGGGCTTGAGCGCCGCCAGTCGATTGAGCGTGGCGATCGTGTCCGGCGTCACGCTCATCGAGCGGAACAGGTCTTCGCCGTCCAGCGCCGGGCCGACGATGTCGCTCTTCGCCAGCGCCGGAACGTCGCCCACCTGTCCCAGGATGTCACTGCACAGCAGCACGCCGTTTTCTTCCTCGTACATGAGGCCCGCGTCCCAGCCGTGCGGCACGTGCGGCGTGGCGAGGTAACGCACGCGCTTGCCGCCGAGGTCCAGCACTTCGTTGTCCTCGAGCGCGCGCGGCATGCGCAATGACAGGTCGTTCAGTGACACGTCGCATCCGAGCTTTCCGTGCGCGACCTGCGCGTACGGTGCGGCTTGCTGCCACAGGTTCATCGCCCCGCTTTCATCCGCCTCCAGGTGGCTGAACGAGATCCAGCGCAATTTCTCGATGGGCATCAGCGTCGCGATGGCGCCGCGGATGCTGTCGAACATGCCCCGGTGACCGCAATGGAACAGCAGCGGCTCATCGGCCATCAGCAGGAACTGGTTGAAAGTGAAGCCGGCCGGTGCCGCGACCTCCGGTACCAGTGTCGACAGGCGATAAACGCCGTCTGCGATTTCGTTGATGCGCGTTTCCATGTGATGTGCTCCCGTGGTTTGTCCAGTGCTTCAGTGTTCGGCGTGATCCAGCCAGCCATTTACCAGCGCCG
Organism: Woeseiaceae bacterium; assembly: GCA_035457045.1. Classification (GTDB taxonomy): domain Bacteria; phylum Pseudomonadota; class Gammaproteobacteria; order Steroidobacterales; family Woeseiaceae; genus JAKEGN01. Next base: position 2,107 of record DATICC010000532.1, read on the forward strand.
CGATTCGTTCGGCGGCCGTCGCTGTGTCGAATCCCTGCCGGCGCAGCGCCCGGTAGACGTCGAGATCGAAAAGTGCTGCAACCAATGCGCTGTGCCGGCCGCGCTTTTGCGTGCCGATCGCGCGTGCGGCAAGCGTCAGCCGGTTGTCGGCCTCCGCTGCCACGAACTGTTCGAGCGACTCGGCGACATGCCGGTCGCGCCGCACCGAGGCCAAGGCCGGTACGCGTTCGTAGTAGTCGAACAGGGCTTCCGCGAGGCGCGCGACCCGCTGCCCCCGCGTCGCCGTGCCCTCGAATACCGCCTCGGTCGGCGCCGGCACCTGCTCCGCGGTGTAGGCACCGCAAGCCGCGATGGCATCCGGATAGGTTGGAAAATGGTGGTAGACGGTGCCGACGCTCACCCCGGCGCGCGCCGCGATGTCCTTCATCGAGGTATCGGCAATGCCCCGCTCCGCATGCAGGTCCGAGGTCGCCAGGACGATGCGCCGGCGGGTTTCATCCGCGGCCTCGGCACGGCGCCCGAGGCGGTAGGCCCGGTGTTTCTTTTTCGTTGAGCTAGTCACATATTGATTGAATAATAGTTCAATCAATATGTCAAGCGGAATCTCAGTCGCCCGGGAGCAAGGCGATGACCCGCACCGGCCCGCCCGAACCGCCGGCGACTTTCATCGGCAGGGCGATCAGCGTGAATCCGCCCGGCGGCAGCTCCTCGAGCTTGGTCAGGTTCTCCAGTCCGGAGACCTGGCGCGCCGCCACGATGCGGTGCACCGGAAAGTCCTTTGAACGCCCGTAATCGATGGAGGCGGTATCGATGCCGAGTACCGGCGCGCCGCGTTCCTCGATGAGCCAGGTTGCCGCTTCCTCGCCGTAGCCCGGAAAGGACAGCTTGCTGGCATCGCCCGGCGTGTCGTCACCGAGGTAGCCGCGGGCATCCGGCCAGCGGGTGCTCCAGCCGCTGCGCAGCAGCACGATCGCGCCTTGCGGTATGCGGCCGTGCTGCGCTGCGTGCCGCTCCACGGCATCCAGCGTCAGGCGGTAGTCCGCATCGGCCGCTGCCTCGGCGCTGACATCGATCACCACCGCCGGACCCACGAGATCGGTAAGCGGTACTTCATCAACCGGCACGCCCTGCTCAAAGAAATGCAACGGCGCATCGATATGGGTGCCGCCGTGCTCGGCGGTGCAGAAGGCGTTGGCCGAATAAAACCAGCCGCTTGCGGAGACGCCCTTGGCGAGTTGCTGGAACTGGAAACCGCGCGTGTCCGTGGGCCAGTAAAGGCTGTCGCTGCCGTAGGCGTGGCTGAGATCGACGATGCGCGGCTCCGGCGTCGCCGCCGGCAGCCCGGCTTCCTGCGTACAGGCAGACA
>DATICC010000533.1:0-3849 GCA_035457045.1 Woeseiaceae bacterium
CGGAGGCAACGGCGGTGGCGAAATGACTGAATTTGCGAAACCGGACTTCGACGAAAACAACGGTCTCACCGTCCAGCATGACGAGGTCGATTTCACCATGCCTGCAGCGGAAATTCCGCTCGAGGAGGTCGAGTCCGTTGCGCAGCAGGTGATCGAGTGCCAGTTGTTCGGTACGACGCGCTATGGATTGTTTGTCTGATCCGGCCATGCGGGCGCCTCACCGAACGAGGGCTGCGGATCGATGTTATTGGTTGGCAGCGTTGTCGCGGGCTCCTCCGGCATGGCGATCGGTGTGCCACGTTCAAATCTTGCCCAGGCGAGTTTTCGATGAATTCTGCCGTCTGTGCCGATGTAAAGGCGACCGGTGGCGCCGATCAGTTCCTCCATTGTGCCGTCTCGATTCGAGAACAATGACATCACCAGCTGGTATGCGTCATAGCCCATGGCGTTCAGCCGGCCAAGGCGCCTCTCACCCGGCCAGTAATCCGCGTAGAGCTGCGGGTAGCTTGCGATCCATGGGGGCGGCGCGACGATCCAGGGAGTGTCCGCAAACATGATGCCATTCAGATCGGCATCCGAGCGACCGTCCATGGAGTAGATGAAGGAAGTCGAATAAACGGGCAGGTCGCCGGCATAGTGAAACCGGAGTTGCGACTTGATCAGGCGACCAGCTTTGGCGTCCGCTGCGAGAAAGACCGCGTCGACATCCTGCCGCCGTCGCGGATCGAACTGCAATGGGCCGCCAATATTGGCGCGCAATCTCTGGTAGCGCTGTACGCTTTGGGACAGCGCCATGAGGCTTTCTATCTCGGCCGAGAAATCCTGTGCCGACGGCAGATAATCCCGGTGTTCGAGCAGGGTACCGCCGCCCGCCTCGAACTGGGTGGCGAATGTGGCAGCGACGCGCCTGCCCCATTCGTTGTTGGGATACAGGACAACGGCCCTGCGTAAACCGTCGTCGATTGCCCGCACGGCCGCAGCCGACGCCTCGTCCTCGGGCGCCAGTGCAAACTGGTAAAAACCGGGCGGTGCAATGATTTCATCCGGCAAGTAATTCAACGCCAGTACGGGTACCGGCAGCATACCGATACCGGCAAGTTCGATAACGTCGTTGCGCAACAGCGGGCCAACGATGAACTCAGCGCCTTCCTGAACGGCGCGGTCATATGCGGCCGCGACACCACCGGCTGCGACGTCGTAAACGCGTATCTGCTGTTCGTCTTCGAGGGATGCCGCTGCCGGAAAATAAGCGCCGAAGAATCCATTCTGGATGGCGTGGCCGGTTGCCGCATTGCTGCCGGACAACGGAAGCAACAGGCTGATTCGCCGCGGGTAGGCCGCGAGCACACCGTCGCTCGCCACAAAATCGTCGAGCAGGAATTGCGCCGGATGGCCGGGGTTCGCATCATGCCAGCGAATGACGCCATTGCTCCAGCCTATGCCTTGCTGGCCGGTTGAAGTGGCGAGTGCTCCGAGCGACAGCCATCCGTGTATTTGCGGGTCGGCTGATTGACTTGCCGCCGCGCGCAATACCTGCGGATCGCTCACCAGCAGTCCTGCCCACAGCCGCCGCCGGTTCTGCTCGATCGCGCGGCGGCCATCCAGCCACGATTCCCGTTGCATGAAAAGTTGCACCGCCTGGATCGGGTCGTCTTTCTGGAACCAGGCATCTGCCCGCAACGCTTCGACACGGGCGCGCTCGGCAACCGGCAAGGGCATGCGGCTCATCGGATCCAGCAGGCTCAACGCCACATCGGGCTCGCCATCACGCAACGCGAGCGCCGCCTCATTGGCGCTCCACAAGCGCAGCAACGTGCCCTCCGCCGGGGTACTGACGCTGCGTTGTGCACTTCGCGCGCGGCGGGTGTCCCCGGCATCCAGCCACTGCTCGGCCGCAAGGAGGGTGAGCCGGTCCTTGTCCGTCCCGGTCGCGGTCGATGCAAGACCGATATAGATCCCGGCTGCATCGGCATGTCGGCCGTCGGCGGCATAGTTGGCGGCCCGGCGCTCGTTGGCTGACCCGGGGCTGGACCCAAAATCAGTTGTGGAACAACTGCTTAGTACCAGGCAAAGCAAGCCTGTAGCGATGCGGGCGGCTGACGGGGTCTTCATCATGAGCAATAAAATCCGAAAAAAACGCACACAGTCAAGGCTGGCGCAGCAAGATCAACGATAATGCCTGCGGCGGCCAGCATGCCACAGGCTGCGCCGATTTCATTGTCCATAATTGTACCGATAACGGAGAAAACCCGTGACCGCCGGGATCCTGTACGTCGTAGCAACGCCGATAGGTAATCTCGCCGACTGGTCGCCGCGCGCGCGCGAGGTACTGGCGACGGCGGACCTCATTGCTGCCGAGGATACACGCCATACACGCCGTCTGTTGAATCACTTCAATATAGACACGCCGCAATTGTCCCTGCATGAACACAACGAGCAGTTGATGGTGCCGAAGCTTCTGGCCAGACTGCAGGCGGGCCGTTCGATTGCACTGGTCAGCGATGCCGGTACGCCGCTGGTGAGCGACCCCGGATATCGGCTGGTTGCTGCCGCCCAGGCTCAGGGTGTCGTCGTCACTCCGATACCTGGCCCCTGTGCACTGACGGCTGCGCTGTCGGCAGCCGGACTTCCGACCGACCGGTTTTGTTTCGAGGGTTTCCTGCCGGCGAAACGTCCCGCCAGGCGCGAAAGGATCGCCGCCTTTGCGGGCGAGACGCGCACCGTCGTCATTTACGAATCGGTACATCGTGTAGTGGAATGCGTTGCCGACCTGTCTGAATTGCTCGGCAGCCAGAGACGGGCGTTCATCGGCCGCGAGATCAGCAAGCGGCATGAGCAGTGCAGGACTGCCGATCTCGCTACGATCGGAGCGATGCTTGCCGACGGAAGCATTCCACAGAAGGGAGAGTTCGTCCTCGTCGTTGCGGGCTGCGCAATGAGCGGCGAGTCGTCGGACGACGCCGAGGCACGGCAATTGCTGCGCAAGCTCCTGCCCGAGGTGCCCGGAAAACTGGCGGCGGCCCTGGTGGCAGATATCCTTGGCCGCAGACCGAACGACATGTACAGGCTGATGCTCGAAGAAAAGGCCCGTCTGCCCGATTCGGCCTGATCCTGCATGCGCTGCCACCCGGGTTTCTGGCGCCAATCAATGACCGCGGGGCGCACTGCTTTGGCGTATGATGCCGCCCTGAGTCGGCCAGGCAATCGCTGGCGCGCAGAAAGCGCCAGAGGAAAGTCCGGGCTCCGTCGGGCAGGGCGCCAGGTAACGCCTGGAGGGTGCGAACCCATGGAAAGTGCCACAGAAAACACACCGCCGAAGTGCGCAAGCGCTGGTAAGGGTGAAAAGGTGCGGTAAGAGCGCACCGCGCGGGTGGTAACACACCGCGGCAGGGAAAACCCCGCCTGGAGCAAGACCAAATAGGGGAGTAGCAGGACTTCGGTCCGCACCGTACGCCCGAACGGGCTCCCGGGTAGGTCGCTAGAGGCAGCCGGTGACGGCTGTCCCAGATGAATGGTTGCCCAAGACAGAACCCGGCTTATGGCCGACTCATTTCTTTTCTCCGACATCCGGTCGTTCGCAGACCCCTGATTGTGACGCACGTCACACCGACCGAGCGGCCCTTGATTGTCGCGGTCTGGCGACGCATTTATTAGCCCTCGTCGCGAATACCGCTATAAGCCATTGATTTACAGCCCGTAAATCCCGCCACAATTCGCCCTGATGTGGCCACCAATTCGCCCATAAGTCCCTGTAGAACAAGAAAATAATCGGATCATTTGTTGACCCGGGTCAGCGTCGCTAATATAGTGTTGAAAAGTGGAAAAAAGTGGGAGGAGATGGGTTAATGG
>DATICC010000534.1:0-4696 GCA_035457045.1 Woeseiaceae bacterium
CAGCCGGTGCGTGCGGGACTGGTACAAGCCATCGCAGAAGCCGAGCAGGATGCGACGATCCGTTCGATCGTGCTCATATGTGCGGGCCGCACATTCATCGCCGGTGCCGACATACGTGAATTCGACCAGCTGCCAACGGAGCCGCATTTGCCGGACGTCGTGTTGCGGATCGAGGCCTGCACGAAGCCCGTGGTTGCCGCGATGCACGGTACCGCTTTCGGCGGCGGCCTCGAGGTTGCGATGGGCTGTCATTACCGTATCGCCGCTGATACAGCGCAGGTCGGCCTGCCCGAAGTCAAACTCGGCCTGCTGCCTGGCGCCAGTGGAACTCAGCGCCTGCCGCGTCTCGCCGGCGTCCAAAAGGCGCTCGAGATCATGTTGTCCGGAGACCCGCTGCCTGCCCCCGAGGCCCTTGCCTCCGGCATCCTCGATCGGGTCGTGCAAACAGACCTTGCCGCTGCCGCGATCGCGCTCGCCCGGGAAGTGAGCGGCCGGCCGCCGCGACGCGTCCGCGACCTGCCGGTTGCCGCGGTCGATCCGTCCGTGTTCGAGCAGGCGCGGAGCAACGTTGCCGAACGGGCGCGAGGCCTGTTCTCGCCGGCCAAAATCATCCGCTGCGTTGAAATGGCGACCGAACTTTCGTTCGATGCAGGCTGCGCGGCTGAACGGCAACTGTTCCTCGAATGCAAAGCGTCACCGCAATCGGCCGGACTGCGGCACGTGTTTTTCGCCGAGCGTGAGGCAGGCAAGGTTCCGGGGATCAACAGTGACGCGTCGCTGCGGCCGACTGACCGCGTCGCGGTCATCGGCGCCGGAACCATGGGTGCCGGCATAGCCTACGCCTGTCTCAGCTCGGGCCTCGCGGTGCGACTGATGGACAACAGCGCGGAGGGGCTGCAGCGCGGCCTCATGACGATACGCGAACTCTTTGATGCCGGGGTAAAGCGCGGCAAGCTGTCCGACGCGGACAGGACCGCCGGCCTCGCTCGCCTCAGCACCGGGAACGACTACGAATCACTCGCGGACACCGACCTCGTGATCGAAGCAGCGTTCGAGAACATTGCTGTGAAGAAAGAGATATTTTCGGCGCTTGATCGAGTTTGCAGGCCCGGCTCCATCCTCGCGACCAACACGTCGACGCTCGACATCGACGCCATCGCCTCTGCCACAAGCAGGCCAGGCGACGTCATTGGCCTGCATTTTTTCAGCCCTGCCCACGTGATGCGGCTGCTGGAGATCGTGCGTGGCCTGGCAACTACCGTCGATGTCATAGCCACTTCGCTGCAGCTCGCGAAACGCCTGAAGAAGATTGGCGTTGTGGTCGGCAATTGTTTCGGATTCGTCGGCAATCGCATGCTCTATGGCTATGGCCGCGAAAACCAGCTGCTGCTGCTCGAAGGAGCCGCAGCTGAGACCATCGACCGCGTGCTTCAGGACTGGGGGATGGCAATGGGACCGAATGCGGTAGGGGATCTTGCCGGCCTCGATGTCGGCTACCGGATCCGCCGGGAACGCAGCGACCTTCCGGACGATCCGCGCTACTACCGGGTTGCCGATCTGCTCGTCGAATTGGGCCGCTACGGCCAAAAGACCGGCAAGGGAATGTACCTCTACGAAAAGGGCTCGCGAAGTGGCGTGCCCGACCCGGAAGTCCAGGCACTGATCGAGAACGAATCAAAAAAGCTCGGCATCGTCCGTCGCAGTATCGATGCAGCGGAGATCATCGACCGCTGCATATATGGGATGGTGATGGAAGGTGCAAAGATTCTCGAGGCGGGAATCGCCCTGAGGTCTGGCGATATCGATGTCATCTGGATCAACGGCTATGGTTTTCCGCGGCACCGCGGCGGCCCGATGCACTACGCCGACACTGTCGGGCTCGACCGGGTATATGCGAGGGTCTGCGAGTTTCGCGATCGCTTCGGTGCGCAATACTGGCAACCGCCGCCATTGCTCGAACAGCTGGCAAGAGATGGCGGTACCTTCTCGCAGTTCGTTGCAGGCGGATAGAGGAGCTTTCCTAAAGGAGTTGCCAGCGTCCGTCGCTTACAGTTGCCCGGCCCTCCTCGGCCAGCTTCTGCAGGTGTGCTAGCAGCGAACGCGCGGCCCACACGTAACGATCGGGATCGACGTCCGCATACGCGTGTGGCACCAGTGCCGCCAAGGCAAGGCCGCTGTGTTCCTCCAATGCCTTGATCACCCTTGATTCGCGTTGCAGGCGATGATCGATGATCCACTCGATGACCTTGTACGGCTCGGTAAGCACCTCACCGTGACCGGGCGCGATCGACACGAGATCCACGGTTAACAGCCGCCTCAATGAGTCGATGTAGTGGCGCATGTTGCCGTCCGGCGGGTCGATCACGACCGTCGAACCGTTGATGACGTGGTCGCCGGTGAACAACAAGCCGTGTTCCCCGTGAAGAAAGCACAGATGGTTCGACGCATGTCCCGGAGTGTGCAACGCGGTCAGGTGGAACTCGTCTGTCTGCAGGACGTCACCGTCGTGCAAAACCCGCGCGGGCTTGAACGTCCCGTCCTGGTGCCGCCCCTCCGGGGCCGGCTGGCCGAGGAGTTGCGCACCGGTTTCTGCCGCGAGCTCACGCGCAGCCGGTGAATGATCGGGATGTGTGTGCGTTACCAGGATCCAGCGTATCGCCGCACCGGCTACCTGCCGTATGGCTTCCAGGTGTGATTGTATCCGCGGGCCCGGATCGATGACGGCAATCGCTTTGTCCCCCAGCAGATAGGTGTTCGTTCCCGGGCCGGTCATCATGCCCGGATTCGGCGCGACAAGGCGACGCACGCCGCCGGCAAGTTGCTGCGGTGTGCCGGGCACGAGGCTCACAGGCCACCATTTCGCGGATAGCGGGGATCGCCCGGCATGACGACCTTTTCCGTTCCATCGATCTCGATGATCGCCGGCAATATGCGCGCCACACCGCTGCGCTGTCGTGCGCGAGCCCACTCGATGACCGCGTCGACGGTTTCAAGTCCGGCGATATCCTTCAGTGTGCGATAGGTTGGAAAGATCAGCCGCATGCGACCTGCCCGCTGCGCTTCCAGGACTTCTGCCGCGGTCATCCAGCAGCTGTCGGTCAATTCACTGCCGTCGTGACTGGCCTGTTGCTGCTCCGGCATGGCTGCAAGGAAAAATCGCGTGGAGAATCGCCGCGACTCGGTTTCCGGAGTCACCCAGTGCGCAAAATAATGCAACCGTTCGCTTTCGAGGCAAAGGTTGCGCTCCTGCAGGAACCGGTCCCACGCGAGTTCGCCTCTCATCAGCCGGTGCCTGTCATCATCAAGCGATGCATCATCGACTGCCGTGCCGCCGTGCGCGAGCAGCACGCCTGTCTCCTCGAATACTTCCCGGATGGCTGCGCTGTAATAATCCAATGCCTCCGTCACTCCCAGGCACGCCGTAGCCGCCGCGCCGTCGACCGCGCCGCAACGGTCCCGCACCCTGCTGTCGCAGGCATCGACCGCGCCTCCGGGAAATACATATACGTCACCGAATACAGACCCGGCATGGCGCCGCAGCATCAGCAGCTGTGGCGCCCTTTCGCCCTCGCGAACCAGCGCGACGGTAGCGGAGGGACGCGCTACCGGGGCCGGGCCGGCGGTTGATTGTGGCATCGGCTTGGCCGCATTCGTCAATTTGAAGTCGACAGGGATTCGACGAAGGCGCGCAGGCTCGACACCTGGTCGAGCAGCACGGCGTCGACGGCAGGTGCGAGGGCGTCCAGGCCGCCGGCGAGGTAGCCGCCTACCGCATAGGTCAGTGTCAATCGTGTTCCGGCCGGATCGTCGGCGAACTCCCAGGTCATGTTGCCGGCCAGGCCCATGAGCCCCAACGGTCCGAGCCCGCCGGTCAGGCGGATGATGACGGTCGGGTTAACGAAGGTTACGGTCATGTGTACGACACTTCCGCCCGCGCCCAGGTCCTCGCAGAAGCAACCCAGTGGTTCCGTCTCCATGGTCAGCCTCGACGCATCACCACTGAGGGTGTGGTCATCGAGCCACCAGGCGCCGACCTGCTGTGTCGCTGCGCGGTAAACGGCGTCCCGTGTTGCGGCTATGGTCAACACATGCTTCACCGTGAAACCGTTGCTTGCGGCGTCCATTACCTCGGCACGCGACGGTCCCGAGAGCAGTAAAGAGACGATCAGAATGATCGTAACACCAGCGTTTCGCATGACGTAAACTCGCTGCTTCAGCACGGCAGCCAGCTTAACGCAATATGCAGCCGGGTTTGCAGGTCCGTATCAGAACAGCTGGATCAGCAGAAATACGGCGGACACCAAGGCCAGGCCGAAGTAGATTTTCCTGAAGTTGCCCATACAGTGAAATGACGCTTGCCCAAGTAACGGCGATGATTGTGATCCCGCCAGGCTGAACCGAAGCTGAAGCATTTTGTGCAGCCGGCAAGCCGCGTTGTATCCTGTAACGTTTTGATTTGATTGTCTTTTATGACTACAGTGGATTTGCTCGGCCGGTTCCTGCGGAAACATCGCAAGCTGATGGTGTTGAGTGGCGCAGGCTGCAGCACCGACTCCGGGATTCCGGATTATCGGGACGAGGACGGCAACTGGAAGCACTCGAGGCCGGTACAGTTTGGCGACTTCCTGCGGGACGCAGGGACCCGTCGGTACTACTGGGCAAGAAGTTTCGCCGGCTGGCAGCGGATATCGCGCGC
>DATICC010000535.1:0-3504 GCA_035457045.1 Woeseiaceae bacterium
GTCGTTCATGCGAATAGGGTCATTCTCGCCAACAACGCCTTTTGCAAGGGACTCGGCACCGGCCGCTCGCGCATCGTCGCGATGTACACCTATGCGGCATTGACCCCTCGCCTGCCCGACCCGGCGCTGGCAACGCTCGGCAGCGACGCGGGCTGGGGCGTGCTGCCTGCGCACAGGCTTGGCAGCACGCTGCGCCGTACCGCTGACGGCCGGCTGTTGATCCGGTCTTTTTACGGCTACGAGCGCGAGGACCATACAAAGCGAGTGGCCGGGAAACTTGGCGACAATCTGCTGCGGCGCTTCCCGCAGCTGGTCAAAGTGGAGTTCGAGTACCTGTGGTCCGGTGCCACCGGATTCACACTGAACGGTGCGCCGCTCTGGGGAGAAATGAAGCCGGGCTTGTTCGTCTCGGCCGGCTGCAACGGCGGCGGCGTGGTCAAGGGGACTTTGTTCGGCAAGGTTCTGGTCGACCTGGCTTTCGGGCTGCCGATTCCGGACATGCAGCGGCTGTTCGGCCAGGCGAGCTGGATGCCGCCGGAACCGCTGCGGCGCATCGGCTTCCATGCCGTTGCCGCACTCGAACGCCGCCGGGGCCTCGCCGAAGTGTAAGCGCGGCGGGATTCGTGTAATTTGGTCCGGGCGCATTCGGCCTGTGACCATCAACAAGAATAACGGGGGAGATGGCTGTGAGCGAATCCGGGACCCTGGGCATGCTGTCGCTGCTGCCTGCGAGCGTCGCCATCGTGTTGGCGTTCCTCACGCGGAATACCGTCTTTGCCCTGGCGATCGCGTGCATAGTCGGCGTGCTCGCGGCCGGCCAGGGATTGATGGGCTTTCCGAACCTGCTGAAGAACGCGCTCGGAACGACGGCGTTTTCCTGGATATTCCTGCTCGAGCTGTTCATCGGCGTATCGATTGCTTTTTTCCAGCGCACCGGCGCCATCCGCAATTTCAGCGCCTGGGTCGAGAGCTGCAACATGACCCGCGTGCGCGTGCAGCTCGTTGCCTGGTTCATGGGCATGTTCGTGTTCTTCAGCGATTATTTCAGCCCATTGTTCGTCGGCTCCACCATGCGCGCGCTGTCCGATCGCTTTCGCATTTCCCGGGAAAAACTTGCCTACATCGCGGACTCGACGTCGGCACCGGTCAGCGTGATTGTGCCGGTCACGGGCTGGGCCGTCTTCATTACCGGCCTGCTGATCGGCATGGGACCGATCGCCGATGGCACCTTGGCGATGCAGGTCTTCGTCCACGCTATTCCGTTCAACTTCTATTCGATACTCGCAGTGGTCATGGTCGGACTCATCGCCGCACGGATCATCCCGGAATTCGGGCCGATGAAAACGGCGGAGCGACGCGCCATCGACAGCGGCAAGGTCTTGAGGGACGGAGCGGAACCGCTCATGTCCGAAGAACTGACCGGCATCCAGCCCTATCCCGGCGTCAAGACCAGCCTGTTCTGGAATTTCGTGTTGCCGGTACTCATCGTCATCGGCGTGGCCATGGGTTCGTTTTTCGTGACGGCGTCCGCGCTCACGATGGAGGCGTTCCTGCTCTCGGCCATCATCGCGGGCGTCATCATGCGCATACAGGGAGTCCCGTTGTCCGACATCATGGGCACCGCGATGGCAGGCATCAAAGGGGTGATGCCGGCGATCGTGATTCTCGCGTTCGCCTACGCCATCAACGACCTGTCCAAATCGATGGGGACGGCGAATTACATCGTGGCGCAGACCGAGAGCTGGCTGACGCCCGGCCTGCTGCCCATGCTGACCTTTCTTATCGCCTGCACCATCTCGTTTTCGACCGGCACGTCCTGGGGCACCTTCGCCATCATGATCCCGATCGCCGTGCCGATGGCGTTTGCATTCAGTGGCGACACTCTCGATACCGTCGTGTACGCGACAGTTGCCGCGGTGCTCGGCGGCGGGGTTTTCGGCGACCACTGCTCGCCGCTGTCGGATACTTCCATCCTTGCCTCGACCGGCGCGGCCTCGGATCACATCGATCACATCCGGACGCAACTGCCCTACGCAATGGCCATCGGCCTGGTCAGCCTGGTCGCATACCTCGCGATCGGCCTACTGCTCTGATTTTCTCAGTTGAACGGACAGGCCAGAAATGCCGGCAGCGCTTCCGCTCGCTCGCTGTATCGATGCAATCCCGGGAACGCGTCCTTTTGCAACGCATCCGGTCGTATCTCGCGCGTGAATCGTAGGGCGACCGCAATGCTGATATCCGCCTGGGTCGGCTCCGGCCCGGTCAGCCAGCGCTCACCGTCGCCCACGGCATCCGCGAGCATCTGCAATGCACCCGAGAGTTGCTGGTCGATGCGCTCGATCCACGGCTGGTATTGCCGCTCCTGCGGCCGTTGCCGCGTCTCATACAGGTGTTGTACGGTTTTCTCCATCGCCATGAGAGCGATACCCGTGAGCTGCAACACCCGGCGCCTGGCTTTCTTGTCCGCAGGCACGAGGCTGCGCCCGCCGGCTGCGATGCTCTCCAGGTAATCGATGATGAGGGTCGAGTCGACCAGCACCTGGCCGTCGTCACAGACCAGCGTCGGCACCTTCACCAGCGGGTTGATCGCCCGGATTTCCTCGTAGTTGCGAAATACCGAGAGCGAACGGTGCACGTAATCGATACCGAGCATCTGTGCCGTGATGGCGACGCGCCGCACGTACGGCGAATCCAGCATGCCTATCAGGTCCACAATCGATCTCCTTCAGCGTACCGTTGGCAATCTTAATGATGGCGCACACAGTTCCAAGGGGCAGGATTTGCGGGGGCACGTTGCGAGACCGTCGGCGCGCATGGACGCGCGCCGCGAGCCTACAGGGACGTATTCACGGCGTGTCGAGCAAGGTGCCCCGGCGAGTCCTGCCCCCGTGCAAATAAGCTGAGCTGCGGGCCTGCCCCGTGCAAATGAGCTGTGCTGCGGGATATTAAACAAACAGGCCGGGATCTTCATCCGGGCTGTGTGTCGTTGCCAGCGACACGATGACGAGCACCGGCAAGCCGATGACCCAGCCGGCATACGACGCGGCGAAACCCCAGGGCTCGCCGGCGATGGTCCAGCCTATCGCGAAACCTCCGCCGGCGAGCATGCTCCAGAACGCGCCGCTCGCCGTGGTACGCCGCCAGAACAGCAGCCCGAGCATCGGGAAAAACATGCCGGCGGCGCCGAAAGTGTAAGCGTAGAGGATCAGGTCCAGCACATTCGGCACGAGGTAAGCGATGCCGATCGCCAGCACCCCGAGAACGATGGTCGAGATCCTGGCGACCTTCAGCAGGGTCTCCTCGCTCGCATCCTGCTGCAAGTGCTTGCGGTAGACATCGTTGGTAAAGATGGCGACCGAGCCTATGAGGCAGGAATCCGCGGACGACATGACCGCCGCGATGTACGCCGCGATCACCACGCCGGCAAGCCCCACCGGCAACAGCTCCATGATGACGGTCGGCGCGGCGAGTTCCGGGTCGGCGAGATCCGGAAACAACATGCGG
>DATICC010000536.1:0-3618 GCA_035457045.1 Woeseiaceae bacterium
GAGCTTGTGGAAATTGCGTCGATCGTTGCCATGACGGAACCGATTTGCGCAGCGGACCTCGTCGCGTAGTTCGCTCCCGTGTATCCCCACCAGTCCCAGCAGCCCAGCGGATTCATCGGTGCGAGCTTGCTGCTCGCCACCTGCGGGTAGAGCACCAGCAAGCGATTGGACTCCGCCCACTCGTTGTAACCTGCATCCCGGGCGAAGGCATCGCCCGTGAATTCCGCCGATTGCTGGCAGCCATGGAATGCAACGTGCAGCCCGCAGGCCTCGCCCGCAGCGCAGGATGCGGGCACGTACAGGTAGGCCTTTGGCAGCATGGTGGCCTCGTCGTAGTGCGGCTGGTCGACTTGCCGTAACTCACCGCTCGCTTGGCCTCTTTCCTCCAGCGGTCCGTGCAGCGCCGCGAGCAGGGTGCCGGCCGCGTCGTAACCGCAGGCATTGAGAAACGGCGCTTTCAATTCGCCGCAGGGCACGCCCTTGTCAATGGTCGGCATGCCGTGAGTGACGTCAACGTCAACGACGAACTGCGTTTCGATCCCGTTGGCGATACGCTCGTAGAGCGCTCGCGCCGCCGTGACGACCTCTTCGCTCACCGCCGCGTCCTGCCTGCCGTGAAAGAGCCACACTTTGTCGTCGGCGAGGTTATGCAGCGCATCGACCTGTCCCGCGTCGGCCATTTCTACCGCATAGGACAGCAGTGCATCGAGCCCGGTATCACCGCCCTTGATGCAGGGTCCGAGTCCCTTTTGCAGCGAGCCTTCGGCGCAGTAATAAGGGCCTCCGGCAAGCAATGCGGCGCCGTTGAACGTCGCCGAATGCGCGACATGCAGCTGTCCCGCCATGTAGGCGCCCGAGGAAATCCCGGAGACGCTCATGCGCGAGCGGTCGAGTTTGAATTTCGGGCCGTCCGGCCGGGCCGGCGGCTCCGGCGAGCTGCAGGCCGACAGACATGCGGCGGATACGAGCAGGAGGATTGCGCGTCTCATGATTCAGAGTCCCCTGACGAAGTTGTCGATGGCCGCAATGCATTCCGCTTCACTGAGCAGTGGCGCGTGGCCGCGATCCGGAACATCGACGACCTGCAGGTCCGGCTTTCGCGCGCGCATCTTGTCGATGATCGCGGGGGTCAGGATGTCGGACATCACGCCGTGCAGCAGCAGCGTCGGTGTGTCGCGCAAACCGTCGAACAGCATCCATGGATCGCCGACCTGCGGCCCCACCTCTCGCACCGCCCTGCCGATGTTCCTGTCCATATCCTGCACCGGCACTCCATCCGCGCCCGCCCGGTACGCCCTCCATGTCATCTTGTCCCACTCGGCGTCGCTCAGTCCCGGCAGCCATGCTCCATAGATCTCACGTGTCTGCGCCCGCGCCTCGTCCCAGTTCGCAACCGGCGGCAGTTTCCCGGTATAGGTCTGGATGCGCTGCAAGCCTTCGATCGCCACTTCAGGGCCGATATCGTTCATAACGACACCGGCCAGTCGGCTTGCGTCCTGCGCCGCCATCGCCATCGCGATGAGGCCGCCGAGCGAAGTTCCGATCACGATGACTGCATCAATCCCGAGCGCATCCAGCAGGGTCCATACGTCCCTGACATAGGTGCCCGGATGGTAGTTGCGCCACTCCGGATCGTGGTCGGAAAATCCGCGTCCCCGAAGATCGGGCGTCAGCACGCGCCGCATCGCGGAAAGATGCGCCGCAAGCTCATCGAAATCGCGGCTGTTGCGCGTCAGTCCCGGCAGACAAATGACGGGCGTGCCTGGACGGTCCGGTGCAAAGTCGTGATAAAAGAGCTGCAGCCCGTCGCTGCTCCGGTAGTAACGCGCCGTCTCGGGCCTGTTCATGTTATGTCCCCCACTCACAATGTCAGCGCGGCGAATTGCTTGCGCAGCTCGCGTTTCAAAACCTTGCCGTTCGGATTTCGAGGCAGCTGGTCGAGAAACCGCACCGCCGCAATGCGCTGCTGTTTCCCCAGTTGCCCGTTCGTCCACGCGGCCAGTTCTTCGGCATCGACGCGAGCTCCGTGGCGCGCCACGACGAGAGCCAGTGGTGTCTCGCCCCATCTCTTGCTGGCCACACCGATCACGGCAACTTCGCTGACGTCCTTGTGGCGAATCAGCACGGCCTCGATATCGGCAGGATAGATGTTCTGTCCGCCGCTGATAATCAGGTCCTTCTTTCGATCGACAAGATAGAGGAAACCGTCGTCATCGATACGCCCGATATCGCCGGTACGCAACCAGCGGGCGCCAGAAGGGTGCAGCCAGGTGGCTGCCTCGCTTTCCGTCGCGTTGTCATGATAGCCGCTCATCATCAGGCGGCTGTGGCCGGCGATTTCGCCCGCCTCGCCGTTTGTTATGACCTGGTCCCGATCGTCGATGATGGCCATGTGCTGCCCGGGGGCAGGCCGCCCCACGGATTCGATTTTTACCTGCATGTCCTCGGGCGGCAGGATCGTGACCAGCCCTTCGGTCAGGCCATACAGCTCGATGAAATCCCCCGGCAGGCGCTCCATGATGGCGCGCTTGTGCACGACGTTCAGAGGCGAACCGCAACACATCGTCGCATCGAGCGAAGAAAGATCGAAGTCATCGAAACCGTCGCACTCGAGCAGGCGCTGATACTGCAGCGGTACCATTGCCGCGTGGGTGATGCCGTGGTCCTGGATGGCCTGCAGGCATTCTTTCACCTCGAATTTCCGCTGGATCACCAGCGTGCCACCGGCAAACAGGGTTGCAAGCATCGCCACCCAGCTGATGTTCGAGTACAGGCCGAGATTGCACAGGGTTTTTGCGCCCGAGTGGTAGCGCAGGGCAACGGCCAGGTCACTGGCCCAGAAACTGCGGCATGCATGGCTGTGCACGATGCCCTTCGGCACGCCGGTCGTCCCGGAGCTGTAAATGATGTTGCAGGCATCCTCCGGTTCGATCGGGATCGGTGCCAATGCGTCCGGTGCTGCATCGCGCATCGCCTCGTAGTCGTGCCAGCCGGGAAGCACAGGCCGCAGCCCGATGAGCCGGCTGCGAACGTCACCGGACAGGCCGGGTGCGAGATCGGCGATGCGTTGCATGTGCTCGTCGGACGCTATGATTGCGCGCGCACCGCTATTCGCAATCATGCCGGCGACCGCGCTGTCGGCGACGGCCACATTCAGGGGCACGACCACCAGGCCCGCGCGCATGATGCCGAAAATGGATTCGGCCATCGCGTGGCTGTTATGCATGAGCACGATTACCCGGTCGCCGCGCACGAGACCGCGTTGGAGCAATGCATTGGCAACCCGCGAGGTGCCCTGCCCGAAGGCCGTCCAGGAGTACACGGCATCATCTACAATTACCGCAGGCTTTTGGCCAAGCCATCGGCTGTTCAGCGCAACCAGGTCAGGGACCAGCAGGGGTTCAGGTGAAAACCAGGCCATGGCTTCGTCTCTCGGGTAACGGGATGAGCGCGGCAGTGGTGCCGGAGTTCAACGAGCGTTGAATTTTAGTTGAGCAGTTGTTGAATTACAACGGTATGATCTGCAGATCATGCCGGGGACGCAGGGCACGGGACGATTAATTGCCGGGGTTTAGATGAATAACAAGAATCACCCGACCAGGGAAAGAATACTCGACG
>DATICC010000537.1:0-15019 GCA_035457045.1 Woeseiaceae bacterium
TTGCCGGCGCCGGAATGGCCGGTGACGAAAACCATTTCGCCTTTCTCGACCGTGAGGCTCAAATTCTTCAGCGCGGCCTGTCCGGTCGGATAGCGTTTGGTAACGTCCTCGATGCGAATCATTGCCTTGAATTGACCTCGCCCGCCCGGCTCATCAGCGCGTCTGCGTACTCACCGGCTCGAAATTCCTGCATGTCCTCGGCGTTTTCCCCGATTCCGATGTACCGTACGGGTATGGCCAGTTTCCGCGCGATCGCCAGCAGGATGCCACCTTTCGCGGTGCCATCCAGCTTGGTTACGGTAATGCCGGTGACACCGAGCGCCGCATGAAACTTCTCGGCCTGCACGAGCGCATTCTGGCCAAGGCTCGCGTCCAGTACCAGCATGATTTCCTGCGGTGCTTCAGGATGCTGGCGTTGCAGCACACGTTTTATCTTCGCGAGTTCATCCATGAGCCCCTGCTGGCTCTGCAAGCGCCCCGCAGTGTCGGCGAGCAATACGTCGATGCCGCGGGCCCGTGCGGCCTGGTAAGCATCGAAAATGACCGCGGCAGGATCTGCGCCTGATTTCTGGGCAATCACCTCGACATCGTTGCGTTTGCCCCACGCCTGCAGCTGCTCGATGGCCGCAGCGCGAAAAGTATCGCCGGCAGCGAGCAGTACCGAAAGTCCCTGGTCCCTGAGGCGACGCGCAATCTTGCCGATGGTGGTGGTCTTGCCGGCGCCGTTGACGCCGACCATCAGGATGACGAATGGCGATGGGCCGCGGTTTATGATCAGTGGTTTCTCCACCGTTTGCAGGATCCCGGTTATGCTTCGCTGCATCGCACTGCGGAGGGCCTCGACATCGCGCAGCTCCTTGCGCGCGAGGGTCTTGCGCAGCGACTCAATGACTTCTTCGGTTGCCTCTGCGCCGACGTCGGCCATGACAAGATCGGCTTCCAGTTCATCGAGAACCTCCGCGTCGATCTTCTTGCCCGGAACGAGGTTGGCCAGGTCATAGCTCAGCCAGCTGTCGCCCCTGTTCAGGCGAGCCCGCAGTCGCTTGACGAAGCCTTCGTGTGCGGCGGCATCTTCAGGTTTTTGCTTCCCAAACACCAAATGTTCCCGGGCTTAATTTAAACTGGCAACCGCAATCTCCAGCCGGACCGGCAGGAAATACAGTATGGCAGGACGGCGCGCCGCGAGCCGCAAGGAAAAAAAATCGCAACCCGGGCGGCTGCGCATTGTAGCGGGAAAATGGCGCAGTCGCCTTGTACCTGTCGCGGACGTGCCGGGGCTTCGGCCAACGTCCGCAAGAATTCGCGAAACCCTGTTCAACTGGCTCGCACCCTGCATCGAGGGGGCGAGCTGCCTGGACCTTTTTGCTGGCACAGGCGCTCTTGGCCTCGAGGCATTGTCTCGGGGCGCCCGCTCCGTCGTGTTCGTCGATCAATCGCCAGTGGCCTGTGATGTGCTGCGGAGCAGTTTGCGTTTCCTCGATGCAAGCGGTGGCCGGCTTGTGCAAGCGGATGCCCGTCGATACCTGGCGGCGGGTGACCTGCCGAAGTTCGATATCGTATTCCTGGACCCTCCTTTTGCCGAAAATCTGCTGGGCGATTTGTGTAGACTTCTGCAGAGCAGCGGCTGTCTTGCCGGAAAAGCAAGAATCTATATCGAGCAGGATCGAACCGCGGAACCAGTGGCCTTGCCGGAGGGCTGGACAACAATACACGACAAGACGGCGGGCAACGTCCGGTACTCGCTGGTCATTGCACCAAGGTCAGGGGGAGGCGAGCAATGAGCGTTGCTGCGATGTATCCGGGTACTTTCGATCCTATAACACTTGGGCACGAGGACCTTGTTCGACGAGCCAGCCGGCTGTTCGACAGGATTGTCGTGGCGGTCGCGGCAAATCCGAGCAAGGCACCGATGTTTTCCCTGGACGAGCGCGTTGCGCTCGCGAAAACGGTCTTGAGATCGTTCAAGAACGTGCAAGTGACCGGCTATGAAGGTTTGACGGTCGATTTTGCGAAGAAAAACAAACTGCAGGTAATCGTGCGGGGCCTTCGGGCGATCTCGGACTTCGAGTATGAGTTTCAGCTGGCCAACATGAATCGTCACCTGACGGACGATGTCGAAACGGCCTTTCTTACGCCGACCGAGACGTACACGTACATTTCAGCCAGCCTGGTTCGTGAAATCGCGGCGATGGGCGGCGATGTCACGGAGTTCGTTTCTCCCGAGGTCAAGGCGGCTTTGCTGCGACGCTACAAAAAAAAGAAAAAGTAGGCAGGCTCAACGCTGGCAGCTCTTGCAATAGAACGTCGAGCGCTGGCCAAGCACCACTGCTGAAAGGTGTGTCTTGCAGCGCCGGCACGGTTCGCCTTCCCGCGCATAAACCTCGAGTTGCTGGCTGAAGTAACCGGGTTCGCCGTCGCCGCCATAGAAGTCCCTTAGTGTCGTTCCACCCGCATTGATGGCCTGCTGCAAGATGGACCGGATCGAGTTCGCAAGCAGCAGCATGCGGGGGCGCGCAATGCGATCGGCGCGGCGCATGGGGTGGATGCCGGCGAGGAACAGCGATTCGCTTGCGTAGATATTGCCTACACCGACCACGATCGCTGCGTTCATGATGAATTGCTTGATGCTGATTCGCCGGCCACGCGCGGCCTGCCACAGGTAATAGCCGTCGAATTCTTCGCCGAGCGGTTCCGGCCCGAGATTCCGCAACAGCGGGTGATTGCCGGCATCCTTCGTCCATAACATAGAGCCGAAGCGGCGCGGATCGCGAAAACGAAGTGCTTTGCCGTCCTCGATCACGATATCGACATGATCGTGTTTTGCAGCCGGCTCGTCCTGATCGATGATGCGCACACTTCCGGACATGCCCAGGTGCAGCAGCATAGTCCCGGCATCCGTATCGAAAAGCAGGTACTTGGCGCGCCTGCGAATGGAATGAATGACCTGGCCGGGCAGCTTCCGGTCGACTGCGGCGGGCACCGGCCACCGCAGGCGCCGTTCGCGAACGATCACCTTGCTGACACGCATGCCTTCAAGCCAGGGCGCAATGCCGCGGCGGCTGGTCTCGACTTCAGGAAGCTCTGGCATTGCTCGGATGTGTGGTTGCGCCAATATCCTGGCAGGAACGGGATGCACCGCACACTATGCCAGCGGGTCTGCTGCGGGCAAGCGGGGCTGCCCCCGGCGCGGCCATCGGCCACGGTTTGAACTATTGCACCGTAAGGCCTGTCACACTGATTTCGTGACCCCTGTCTTGGAGCTGCCAACGCCATTGGCTATAGTGTTGGCATCGCCTGCTCCTTCCCGGAATCCTGCATGGAATACTTCTACGGCTTGCTGAACCTGTCCTTCTGGGGCTATGTGCTCGCGGCGGTCATCATGGTGCAAGTCACGATGATGGCCGTGACGCTCTACCTGCACCGCGATCAGGCACATCGGGCGCTGGACCTGCATCCCGTACTGCGGCACTTTTTCCGCTTCTGGATCTGGGCCACATCGGGGATGCTGACGAGGGAGTGGATCGCCGTGCATCGCAAGCATCACGCTTATTGCGAGACCGTTGACGACCCGCACAGCCCGCAGATCTACGGCATTTGGAAAGTGCTGCTGGAGGGTGCAGAACTTTATCGGGCGGAGAAGGACAACCCGCAAACGGTCGAGAAGTTCGGCCGCGGCGCGCCCGACGACTGGCTCGAGCGCAACATTTACCTTCGGTTTGCTTTCGGCGGCATCGTGCTGATGCTCGTGGCGAATCTGCTTCTTTTCGGCGTGCCGGGAATCATCATTTTTGCCGTGCAGATGATGTCCATGCCTTTGTTTGCCGCCGGGGTCATAAACGGCCTCGGGCATTACAGCGGTTATCGCAACTTCGAATGCGACGACGCGGCACGCAATCTCGTTCCGTGGGCCTTGCTGATCGGCGGCGAAGAGCTGCACAACAATCATCATGCGTTTCCGACGTCCGCCAAGTTCTCGGTACGAAACTGGGAGTTCGATATCGGCTGGTTGTATATCCGGCTCTTTCAACTCTTCGGGCTGGCGAAGGTTCGCAAGGTTGCACCGCGACCGGTGCTCAAGGCGCGACCCAAGCCGCAGGTCGACCTGGACAGTCTTCGCGCCATCATCGTCAACCGGATGCATGTGCTTCAGGACTACACCAAGCGCGTCACACTCCCGGCGCTGCGGAGCGAACGCGCGATTGCGGCAGGCAACAGTGCGCTGCGCAAGGCCAGGACCTTGCTGATTCGACAACCGCGCTTGCTTGACGAGCATGCGAAGGCCCGGCTACGCGAAGTGCTGGCCAACAGCGCGACATTGCAGACCGTGCACGACTTCCGGGAGCGCCTGCGCGAGTTGTGGAGCGGCGCGAACGTAAGCAACGAAAAACTGCTGGGGCAACTGAAGACCTGGTGTGCGGAAGCCGAGGCCAGCGGTATAAAGGTACTGCAGGATTTTGCCGCCCGGCTGCGTTCCTATCAGCTCGCGACAGGTTGAGGCACGCCGCAGGCTGGCGATACTGTCGCCGGGCAAAAAAAACCGCCTTTCGGCGGTTTTTTTATTTGATCTTTGCTTCCTTGTAGACCACGTGTTTACGCGCCACGGGATCGTACTTGCGGGTCTCCATCTTGTCGGGATGCAGCCGCTTGTTCTTGGCGGTCGTGTAGTAGTGGCCGGTTCCGGCACTCGATACGAGTTTGATTTTCTCACGCATGGCAGGGTGCTCCGCTGGATCTAGACGCGCTGACCCTGCGCGCGCAGGTCGGCAAGTACTTTCTCGATGCCGTGTTTGTCGATAATCCGCAGGCCCTTGTGGGATACACGCAAACGAACGAAACGCTTCTCGGATTCGAGCCAGAAGCGCTTGCTCTGCAGGTTGGGCAGGAAGCGGCGTCGTGTCTTGTTGTTGGCATGGGAAACGTTGTTGCCCTTCTGCGGGCGCTTCCCGGTGACCTGACAAACCCTGGACATGATAGATAAGTCTCTGATTTTATATAAAGTTGCCCGCGAGGGGCGGGCGAAGAGCGGGACTTTATACCAGCATGCAGGGGCCCGATCAAGGTCCCGCCAGGCCGGGTGCTGGGGACACCAGGCTAGATGAGCCCGCGGCTTGCCAGCGAGGTACAGCTGCCGTCGCCTATGACCAGGTGGTCCAGCAGCCGGATATCCACCAGCTCGAGTGCGGATTTCACCCGCCGGGTAATGCGTTCATCGGCCTGGCTGGGCTCGGCGACCCCTGACGGGTGGTTGTGGGCAAGGATCACGGCTGCCGCATTGACTTTCAGGGCCTGCTTCACCACTTCCCGGGGGTAGACGCTGGTGCCGTCGATGGTGCCCCGGAACAGCTCCTCGAACGTCAGGACACGATGCCGGTTGTCCAGGTACAGGCAACAGAACAGCTCATGCGGCAGGTCACGAAGCCTTGCCATCAGGAACGCCTCGGTGTCCGCCGGGCTTCGGATGGCATGCCCCGATGGAAGGCTTTGCTCGTAATAGCGCCGGGCGAGCTCCGGAATCGCCCTGAGTATGCACAGGCGTACATTACCGAGGCCCTGTTCGGCAACCAGCAGGCGCTGCTCGGCGTGCAACAGTTGCCTCAAGCCTCCGAAACGTGAAATCAGGCGGTCCGAGAGGTCCATGGCAGGCCTTGCGTCCTGGCCGCGCTGCAACAGCACGGCCAGCAATTCGGCCTCGGACAATGTGGTGGCGCCTGCCCTCCGGAGTTTCCGTCTCGGTGCGTTTTCCAGATCTGGGTTGGCGATAGGCATGGACGGTCCCTGTCCGGCGCGGAATGTTGCGGAAGGGCTTAAGGATCATGTGGAAGGCAGGGCGCGGCAAGCGGCAAATTACGGTGTTTTGGGCGGTTTGCTGGAATTCCGGCGGTGCGACCGGCTAAGCTGGCCGCCCTGGGTCGCAGGCAAGCACATCATGAGTGGAACGAAAATCATACTCGGCGTGACCGGGGGCATTGCGGCGTACAAGGCGCCGGAGCTCGTGCGCCGGCTGCGCGATCGCGGCGCCATCGTGCAGGTCGTGATGACACATTCGGCACGCGAGTTCACGACGGAAACCGCGCTGCAGGCCGTGTCCGGCCGGCCCGTTCGCAGTGACCTGTGGGACCCGCAGGCCGAGGCGGCCATGGGCCACATAGAACTGGCTCGCTGGGCGGACCGTATCCTGGTGGCGCCCGCAACGGCCGAGTTCATGGCGAGGCTCGCCGGTGGCTTCGCGTCCGATCTGCTGGGCACCCTGTGCCTCGCCACGACAGCGCCGATCTGCCTTGCGCCCGCAATGAACCATGTGATGTGGGCCAGCGAAGCGGTGCAGGCAAATCGACGGCTGCTGGAGTCCCGTGGAGTGCAACTGCTGGGCCCGGACATTGGCGACCAGGCCTGCGGAGAAAGCGGACCGGGCCGGATGCTGCAACCGGAAGCGATAGCAAAGATTGTCGCCGGCCCTGTGGCGGTCGCCCGAACGGCGGGTGCGCCCCTGAGAGGAAAGACCGTCATGATCACGGCCGGCCCGACGCTGGAAGCGATCGATCCGGTGCGATTCATCAGCAATCGAAGCTCCGGGAAAATGGGGTACTCGATGGCGAGCGCCGCTGCCGCTGCCGGCGCGAAGGTCCTGCTGCTCAGCGGGCCTGTCAGCCTGCCGGTGCCCCGAGGTGTGGAGTGCACCGACATCGAGTCCGCGGAGGAGTTGCATGCGGCCGTGCACCGTAGCATCAGTGGTGTTGATATTTTCATCGGCGCTGCGGCGGTATCGGACTATCGGCCGGCGGCGACCGAGCCGAACAAGATCAAGAGGGTACGCACCGAACTGCGTCTTGACCTCGTCAGAAACCCGGACATCCTGGCCTCGGTAGCCGAATTGCCGCGGCGCCCGTTCACGGTCGGATTCGCGGCCGAGACAGAAAAATTGCGCGAGCATGCGCTGCAGAAGCTCGAGCAAAAGAAGCTCGATATGATCATTGCGAACAAGGTGGGTCACGGTGTCGGTTTCGACAGCGATGAGAACGCGGTCGATGTTTACTGGAAGAACGGCCAGAGGTCGTTTTCACTGTCGGCCAAAGCAGCGCTTGCCGGAGACCTCATCGAACTGATTGCCGAGCGCTATGCCGCCTACAGCGACTCGGCCGGACATCGCACACGGCCAGCCGTCGCCATCAGGGACTGACCGGAAACCCGTGCGATCAATCGAGCTGAAGATCCTGGATTCGCGCGTGGGCGCATCCATTCCGCTGCCTCACTACGCGACCGACGGCTCCGCCGGGCTGGACATGCGCGCCTGCATCGATGCGGCATTGACCGTGGCACCGGGGGAGACGGTGCTGGTGCCGACGGGGATCGCGATTCACATCGGCGATTCCGGTCTCGCCGCCGTCTTGCTGCCCCGCTCGGGACTGGGCCACAAGCACGGCCTGGTGCTGGGCAACCTGACGGGATTGATCGACTCTGATTACCAGGGCCAGATTTTCATTTCATGCTGGAACCGCGGGAGCAAGGCTTATGAAGTTCAGCCTGGCGAGCGCATAGCACAAATGGTCTTCGTCCCGGTGGAACAGGTGGCTTTCAGTGTCGTCGAGGAGTTCGGGGAGAGCCGTCGCGGAGGCGGCGGATTCGGCCATTCAGGTCGGGGCTAATTGAGTCCTTTCAGCGCTTTGAACCGGTCGATATCGCCATCGAACCGGGCCACAATGCTTTGCTCGTCCGCCTGGAATTTCTGCAGGTTCTGCTCGTGCCGGGCGATTGCCTCCTTGGTGGCCGTCATTTCCTTGGCCAGCTTGGGGTCGATCATCGGCGCGTCCTCATCGTCACTGTACGGGCGGAATCCGGACGCCTCGGCCTCCAATTCATCCATGCGCCGCTGCAGATTGCGCAGGTATAACTCTGTTACCCGGGCCTGCGCCTGAAAAAGTTCCACGCGACGATCCCGGTGCATGATGATCTCGTCGATCGAAAGATACGTAGCCAGCAGTGCAACATCGGCGCGTCGCTGAAGTTCGACTTTGACCCGTTGTTCTTCCAGCCGCTTCTCCTCGGCAATCTCTTCCTCGGTCTTCTTGCCGCGCATCACGTCGACCGTGATTCCATGGTCATTCACGACCTGCCTTTCGATGTCGGCATACTCCGCCGGAATGCTGTCGCCGTAATGAACGATGCCGTCGCGGTCTACCCACCGATACAGCTTCTGCGTCTCGGCCGCGGGCGCGACGAGCGAGGTCAGCAACACAGCTATGGATGTAATGAAGACAACGCGCATGAGGGAAATATCACACAGTTCGCCGCGGGCAAAGTAGGGACTGGTTCGCGTATTTGCAGCTTAGTTGCTGTGGCTTCGGCTGTAAACGGTCATATAAAATTCAAGAAAAACAATAATTTAAGCAGCAATACCGTATTTCTGCTGGTACTTCTGGACTGGCTCCAGGAACTCACCATATTCCTTGGATTCTTCAAGCAGTTCGATGAGGTCCTCCAGCTTGACGATGCTGACGACCGGGATCCTGAGCGTCTGCTCGAGTTCCTGCACCGCGGAACGGGAGTCCCGTCCGATTTCCTGGCGGTCCAGGGAAATGACCAGTCCGGCAACGGCAGCGCCAGCCGACGCAATAAGCTGGCACGACTCGCGGACAGCCGTACCGGCGGTAATAACGTCATCGACGATAAGAACCCGTCCCGCCAGCGGGGTACCCACGATGCTGCCGCCTTCGCCGTGAGCTTTGGCCTCCTTGCGATTGAACGAATACGGCGTGTCGATATCGTGGTGCTCGGCCAGGGCGGCTGCTGCCAGCGTTACCAGTGGTATGCCCTTGTATGCCGGGCCGAACAACATGTCGAATTCGATCTCTGAGTCGGCAATTGCCGAGGCGTAATACCGCCCGAGTTTCGCCGCTGCATAGCCGGTAGAAAAGAGACCGGAATTGAAAAAATAAGGGCTCACCCTGCCCGACTTCAGCGTGAACTCGCCGAAACGCAAAACTTCCAGTTCAAGCGCCAGCTCGAGGAATTGTTGTTTGTAAGCTCGCATAGACTTGGACCGGATCACGGGTTCTGTATGATGGCTCGCCTTGTATTGCAGTTTGAGCGGCCAGCACAAAGTCCGTTCAGTATGCCAGAAATCCGCAGGCCGTTCGAAAGTTGCGTGTGTAAATTTGTATGCGCATAGCGGTGACATTTTGACAGGAGGAAAATTGTTTCGAGTCATTACACTGAATGCGAACGGGATCCGTGCCGCGGCCAGGAAGGGCTTTTTCGACTGGATGGCAAAGCAGAATGCGGATGTGGTCTGCATCCAGGAGACCAAGGCGCAGCTCGGCCAGCTGACCGACCCCTGCTTCATGCCCGGCGGATATCACTGCTACTACGAGGATGCTGCCAAAAAGGGCTACAGCGGGGTCGCCATCTACAGTCGAGCGAAGCCCGACGAGGTCGTTCGCGGTTTCGGCGAGAAGGAGTTCGATGACGAGGGCCGTTACATCGGGGTGCGGTTCGGGGACCTGAACGTCATTTCAGTCTATCTTCCTTCCGGCTCATCCAGCGACGAACGCCAGGCGGCCAAGTTCCGGTTTCTCGATGTGTTTGCGCCGCATCTGGACGAACTGCAGAATCGGCAGGGCGAGTACATTCTATGCGGCGACTGGAACATCGCGCACAAGGAAATTGACCTGAAAAACTGGAAGGCGAATCAGAAGAATTCCGGATTTCTGCCGGAGGAGCGCAAATGGATGGATGAACTGTTCGGCAGGCGCCGGTATGTGGACGCATTCCGTGCCGTGAACAGCGAGGCGGAACAATACACGTGGTGGTCGAACCGCGGCCGGGCATGGGACAACAACGTGGGATGGCGAATCGACTACCAGATCGTGACGCCGGGATTGAAGGACCGGATACGCGGAGCAGAGATTTTCAAAGCCTCCCGGTTTTCCGACCACGCGCCCCTGACCATGGACTACGACTGGGTCCGCAGTGACTGACATCAAATCCGTAAATCCCGGCACGCAGCAATCCTTCAGGAAGGCGATTTTCAATCGGCGCATGCTGATCTGTATCTTTACGGGCTTTACATCCGGTTTGCCGCTGTACGTTCTCATTCAACTGGTGCCGGCGTGGTTGCGCGTCGAGGGCGTGGGACTCGCCGAGATCGGTTTCTTTGCGCTGATCCAGTTTCCGTACACCTGGAAATTTGTCTGGTCGCCCATTATGGATCGGTACACCCTGCCATTCCTGGGACATCGCCGTGGTTGGATGGCGGTAACACAACTCACCTTACTGGTAACGATAGGCTACATGGGATTCCTGAAGCCCGAGCTGTCGATCTGGACTGTGGCAATTCTGGCGGCCGCCGTCGCTTTTTTCAGCGCCAGTCAGGACATCGTGGTGGATGCATATCGCCGAGAATTGCTGCCGGACATGGAACTTGGCCTGGGCAACGCCATCCATGTGCAGGCTTACCGGCTGGCGGGACTGGTGCCCGGCTCACTGGCGCTGATCCTTGCCGACTTTCTGCCGTGGGAAACCGTGTTTATCGTGGTTGCGCTTTTCATGCTCGCCGGTCTCGGAATGACGTTGAGCATTCAGGAAGCCATAGCCGAACCGACGCCGCCAAGAACACTGCGTGAAGCCGTGGTGGAGCCCTTTCGTGAGTTTGTCAACAGGCAGGGACTTCGGGCCGCGCTGCTGATCATTGCCTTCCTGTTCTTGTACAAACTCGGCGACAACATGGCAACGGCATTGTCGCAGGCGTTCTACATCGATGTAGGCTTCAGTCTGACCCAGATTGGATCAATCGCAAAATACGCATCGCTGATCGCGGTCACAATCGGCGGCCTGATCGGCGGCGTAATGATGATCAGGCTGGGAATCAATCGCGCGCTGTGGCTCTTCGGTGTGGTTCAACTGGTCAGCATATTGGGGTTTGCGTTGCTGGCTGAAGTCGGCGCAAATCCGTTGATGCTCGGCACCGTCGTGGCGCTGGAGTACCTGGGCGTGGGGCTAGGCACGGCGGCGTTTACGGCTTTCATTGCGCGGGCGACAAATCCAGTGTTCGCTGCCACGCAATTCGCGCTCTTCACCGCCATGGCGTCGGTACCGCGTACCTTGGTAAGCGCGGTGACCGGCGTCATCGTGGAACAGGTCGGGTGGACGACGTTTTTCATCCTGTGCACCTTTTTAGCTATTCCAGGGATGTTGCTGCTTTTCAAAGTCGCGCCGTGGCATGGCGCAACAGGCGTTCAATCACCCGCTGCACAGGGCAAGTAGGGATCGCATTCCAGCGGGTTTGACAGAAAGTGCGCTGGGTCACTCAATTTGCCGACGGTCATAAGCAATGAACAGCGCTGAATTTCAGGAAGTCCTTGTTGGAGACCTTTCGGACCTGAACGATCCGGGCTGTCGGGAGTTTGAAATCGGCACAGGGGATTGGCCGTTTCGCGGTTTCGTCGTGCGTCGCGGAATCAAGGTCTACGCGTACCAGAACTATTGCATGCACGCCGGGCACCCGCTGAATTACAAACCAGATTCCTTCCTCACAAAGGATGGATCACGGATTATCTGTGCGTCTCACGGCGCAATATACGAAATCGAAAGTGGGATTTGTGTGGCGGGCCCCTGCCCGGGGAAAAGGCTGCGCGCGATCGCTGCAGCGGTCAGGAACGGTCAGATTTTTGTGCGCGGCCCGGAGAGTGCCTGACAGGCACAACGCCTTCGATCAAGGAGTCAGGGTCACTCGACCTGGTCCAGGAATTCGAGTGGGTCGTGCCATCCGGCCGGGAGCTCTCCGCTGTTTTCGCCGGTGAAGTCTTCCGGATCCATGTCGACAGACCCGGACCAGTCGTCAGGCGCATCGACTGATTCGATCATCAACAACGACCAACGCTCCATGTCCATCTCATCAATAGTGCCGTCGAAGTACTGCAAATCCACTGTGGCGTCCGCTTCGTCTATGGCGACGACTTCGAAAAGACTACCGTTGCTTCTTCTGTACCAGTGCCCGATTACGGGATTCGCGACAGCCATATATGTACCCTGCGCGGTTCGTTGTTCAGAATTCCTGTGTGTGTTGCAGTCCTGACTGCAGTTATAAACCAATTGTAATGTGGTGCAAGTCCGAGTTAGGCGGGCAACCGGGACTGGTTCTAGGCAGATCAGGCAGCTTGTTGATGTTTAATGTGAATTTTTCTCCAATCGCCAGTCCCAGATTCTATGGCCCTTGCCCAGACCACGTTTTTCGAACTTTGTCATGGGACGGTCCAGCGCATTGTCACCGGAATGCTCACGTCGCTCGGCAACTCTGAAATGCGGATCTGCTGCCAGCAACTGGTCAATGTGCAGGGCGTAATTTTCCCAATCGGTAGCAATGTGCAGCGACCCGCCGGGAGCCAGCTTTCGGGCCGCACTTTCCAGGAAATCCGGTTGAAGTATGCGTCTCTTGTGGTGCCGTTTTTTTGGCCAGGGATCCGGAAAGTACAGATTGATCCTGTGCATGCTGCCATCAGGAATCTGCCACTGGAGTACCTCCTGTGCATCATGCAGGGCAATCCGCAAATTCGTGAGCTTTGACTGATCCGCAAGCAGCAGGCAATGCCCGGCACCGGGTTCGTGAACTTCGATACCGAGAAAGTCAGACTCCGGGTACGCTGCGGCCTGTTCGATCAATGACTCGCCGTTGCCAAAGCCTATCTCCAGCACGCGTGGTGCACTACGCCCGAACAAGCCGTCCAGATCCAGGGGACGGGGCGACCAGTCGACACCATACCTGGGCCACAGATCCCTGAGTGCGGCCTTTTGCGCACGGGTAATCCGACCCGATCGCTTTACGAAACTTCTGATCGTCCTTTCTTCCCGCATGCTGTTGATGAGCTGTTTCTGGTTTGGCATGTCTGCCACCTGGGCGCCGATCCCGGATAATATGACGATTCATCTTGATGTTCCCGGGAGATTTCATGACAGCTGCATTGGACGTCCTGCCTCTTGAGACAGACAACTGGGATGCCCGGCTTGCAACGATTGTGACGGACATGGGCGGTCGGCCGCTCAATGTGCACAAACTGATGGCCAATAACCCGGATCTGCTTCTCGCCTGGTGGAGTTTTCGCAACCATGTCGTAAGCGGCGGCAGATTGACGCATCGCCACCGTGAACTGATCGTTCTGCGCGTCGCCGTTCACATGAAGTGTTGGTATGAATGGGCATCACACGTCGAGCGCGGACTCAAGGCCGGCCTTTCGTTTCAGGAGATCGAAGCTGTAAGAGCCGGCGATTCCACAGTCGGCTGGAGAACTACCGACGAACTGGTGCTGCGTGCAACTGATGAATGCTTCAACGAGCAGCAGATCAACGGTGAAACGTACTTGGCAATGCGGCCTCACTTTTCTTCAGGGGAACTCATGGACCTGGTTGCGATTTGCGGCGCATACATTACCCTGGGCATCATGATCAACACTTGGGGACTCGAACTCGACGAATTCATTGAGGCACAGGATGTTGTGGAAGCAGGCCCCCTGCGGCAGGATTGAGTTCGCCCGGACACGGCTGCTGGCGGAGCCGTAGCTACTCCGACAGCATGTAGAACTGCCAGAGGTCCTTGCCGCTCATCCTTATGAACGGCTTGATGGCAAGCTTCCCGGTAGGACCAATGCTTTTCTCCAGGTACTTCATTTCTTCGAGTTTGGCCTTGGTTTCCTCGCCTGCCTTGTTCGTGAATCCGCACTCGCGCATCATCATCAATCCTTTGGCACGGATGGATAACTCAATATGCAGGCGCAGATAGCAGAGGAGGTCGACGACAACGGTGCCCTCGAACTTTTCTTTGAGCGAGTGCAGATATAGGCCGATCTTCGAACTCGAGAATTCTCCCGAGTTGATCAGGTGCAGAAGCTCTGTATCGGAATCGAATCCGGATCCAAGCCAGTCGGCCACGGCGGTCTCGCTCTTCTGAAATACAAGCAGCAGTAACAACGGCAGCACTGTTAGTACCGTGAGCGTATTGATGATCGGCGAGAAAAAGAAATGATTGAACACGGAATGTGTTATGGCCGCGACGGCAAATCCGGGCAGAAATGCCAGTGAACCAAGCGTCATTTTTTGTCCAACCAGCGTATGCGACACGACGGCAAACATGGCGGTAGCACCGCCGTGCATCAACGCTGTTCCGAACCCTCGCACAATCCAGGTGCCCAGTTTCGTGTCCGGAATGAGTTGCAGGTAGAAAAGGTTCTCCAGAATCGCAAATCCGGCACCAACCGCAAAGCCCAGTATGGCCGCATCTACGAGAAACCCGACCCGGTTGTGACGGATCAGCATGATGATCACAATTGCTTTCAGGGATTCTTCGATCAGCGGGGCGAAGTATCGCGTGTAGGCCACGAAATCGATCTGGGTCAGCTGAAGCGCGGCCGAGTTAGCAGGGTAACTGATTGCCGCCGCCACACAGCCGAGGGCTATCGTTCCCAGCACCAGCCGAACCCTGACGAGTTTATAGCTGTCCAGCCATACCAGAGCAGCCAGAAAGCACATAACCGGGAGCAGGCCCAGAAGGGCGTGGACTGTCAGGTCACTAATCATGGTTTCGGACAATGACCCGCGACTGCTCCGATCAAAGGATCTTCAGCGACGCCATGAACTCGTCACCAGTCTCCGACTCACCATAAAGGCCAGCTGCGTAGCCCAGCGACAGCGTCATGTCCATGCGCGAAAGTATCGTGAAACGAAAATCCACCTGGACTCCGACACTGCCGGCATCCTGACGCAGGTCGCTGCGGTCCAAATTCGTAATCAGCGATGTCGCAAACAGCGCCGGCCGCGCCCATGACAGGTAGAATCCGGGCGTGCCGACACGTTGAAAGCGAACGGGAGGAAGGTTCCACTCGAGCATCCCGCGATAAAAGTTCCTGCCGGGTACCTCGTTCAGTTCGAATCCGGGTAGCGCGTAGAACTCCCGGTAACGTTTGATCTCTCCCCTGTCCACATAATTGTTGCCGAATCCACCAAAGAAGAAATTGGCAAATTCGTCATCGGGCTC